>NZ_CEWDFQ010000078.1:0-10893 GCF_982438285.1 Acetatifactor sp.
GTATTCATGTATCGAGTAATTTCTTCGTCCATGCGCCATCGCATAATATTTTCCAGGTCTTCTTCCTGTATGGGATGCAAGGTCACACTCATTTTTATCCTCCATTTCGAAGCTTTTGGGGATCGTCAGTCCAAAGCCCCTGATTTTTCCAACAGTTCTTTCATACTGGTGATTTCCACAGCCTCCTCCAGGGGAATGGAAATGCCAAACCGCTCCTCAAGCTCTCCGATAATCATGACCTGTGCCAGAGAATCCCATTGCTCCACATCCTCCATCTTTGTGGTTTCCGTGATAGTTCCCGCAGACACCTTCAAAATTTCCTCTACTAATGAAATAATTTTTTCCTTCATATCGTCTCTTTCTCCATTACATTACTTTATCTATTTTCCATCATACAATGATATTTGATTTCCGCGATTCTCCAGTCTGTCTGGTTATCAATATCCTGTACCTCCATCTCAGAAACCACCATGGGAAGAATATTTCCCACCATAAGCTTCCGGTTTCTCCGAAAAGGGGCCGTCCGAAATACATAAAACTGACCTGCGTCATGGTAATGGGGCTCCAGATCCTGAGAACGGCTGTCCAAATATTGGGGATATTCAAATACCAATCGCCCTTCCTTCATAATCATGGCCCGCTGGGGAGGATATGAAAAAGCCACTACAGGAATCAGTGTATCCGCATTGCTGTCCAGAAGCTGGCTGACAGCATCCTTCAGCTTCTTTGCGGTCACAAAGGGAGCCGTTGGATAGATGCAGCAGGCCAGCTCATACTCCAAACCTCTCTTTTCGTATTCCGCCAGCACCTCCAACAGCACATCATTGGTAGTAGCATAATCCCCGGAGGTCTTTTCACTCCGGTAGAAAGGCACCTCTGCCCCATACTGTCTGGCTGCCTGTGCAATCTCTTCATCGTCCGTGGACACCATGACCGTGTCAAACAAACCGGACTGCAGTGCTGCCTCCACAGAATAAGCCAATATGGGCTTCCCACAGAATTTTTTGATATTTTTCCGGGGAATCCGCTTGCTGCCGCCCCGGGCCGTAATGATTGCAATTTTCTTCATCGCTGCGCTCCTTGCTTCATACATTATCTTCTCTCTCCACATAATACACTTTTGGAGTCTGCGAGGGCAATGGCGTTTCATAAATCTGGCAAACATCCCCTTTGGAATCGTCCCCAGAAATTTTCCGATAGCCCAGCCTGGGATACAGCTGTGCTACCGGCCTGTTTTTGGCAGTTGGAATATAAATGCCCCTAAGCCTGTTCCAGCCTGAAGCAAAAAGCTCCTGCTCCACATCCTCTATGATGGCATCCTCAAGGTTTCTGCCCATCCCCCTGCAGCTCATCACAAAATCTGTGACCACCGGTACCTCCTCCGAGGTATCCACAATGATCGCCGACACGATTCCATTATCTCCAAAGCAGTCTCTGACCTGATAGAGATAAATCCGTTTTCGGGAATCTTTTAACATCTCTCCAAGCTGTTGCAGGCCGTATCTATTGGTGGTCAAATTAAACTGGTTTGTTTTATTGAAAAGCTGCGTCAATCTCTCCAGATTCTCATGAGGGTCCACTCTGGTCATCACCATCTTTAGCTGCTTTAAATACCCTTCAAAGCTTGCAGCCTGCTCCCTCATCAGGCTGCGTTTCGCATTTTCCGCATACTGCCTGGTTTTATGCAGGTCTTCCATGGTGACCACAGGCTTTTCAAAATATTCCCTGTAAATCGCTGTCATCGCAGGAGCAAGCTCCTCCGGCCTTTGGGGAAAATCCGGCACCACCACCTCCGGAAGCATCTCCTGCACCAGCCTCCTCTCTGCGGGATTGTCGTCCCAAAACACAAAGGAATCCAGCCCCAGATTCAACTCCTGTGCAATTTCCTGCAGATTTTCATGCTTGGGACGCCAATTAATCCGCTTTGCCGCAAAGGAATCCGGTCTGAGCACCATATGGGAATGCCCGGCCAAAATGCGCTCTGCGTCCTCTTCATTATTTTTGGATACCAGCACAAGCAAAACCCCTTGCTTTTGCATTTGGAGAATCACCCGCTGCAGGTTTTTGTAAGCCAGCCCGCTGTGGTCGTCAGACAAAAGAATCGGCGTATGCTCCGCCTCCCCGGCCAGTCCTCCCCATAACGTATTGTCCAAATCCAACGCCAACACCTTTTTAGGCGTTCTCCTCTCCACGCGCAGCTTTTCCAGGATCAGACTGCAGAGTCTCTCCTGGGCACCGGCAGTTAAGGGAAGCTTTCCCAAATACCACATTTTCCACGAAAAAGCATTTTCTTCTCCCATCACTTCTATCATGTGCCGATAAGGGAATATGCGTACATTGTCACAGCGCTTTACAATTTCCTCCAGATGTCTTTGCCACACCTGCTCCAGCGCCTGCTTTCTTCCCGGTTCAAACAAAACCTCAGTCTCTGCGCACCATAAATAAACATCCGAGATATAGTATATCATCCCTGGGTTCATAGCCGCCGAAAAACTGGAAAACCAATTTCTTACAAGGACATTTGCTTCCTCAATATCCAATCTGTGCTCCACAAGCTCCGCCAAATCCAAAATGAGAAAGGTCACCGCCGGATCATAGACATAATAAGAGGATTGTGGATTCATCAAAATACCCAGCTCATTTCCATATCCCTCCGTCTCATATACAGGAACCTTGCTCTGCAGCATACGGATTACAAAATTCATGTTTACATTAGAGAGAATCGCTATTTTCTGCTCTTCCATACCTTACCCTTTCATCGAACCTTCCTGCCTCTGATTACAAACGCTGCGATTCCAAGGACAGCAGCCGCACTGGCCGCCTCCGCCAGATGCCAATACCACATTCCGGTATAGCCGCACTGTATATTTCCGGAAAAATGGTCCGGCAGCAAAACCCTTACATCAGCGTTGTCTCCCTTGACAACCTGAAGGCTCTCTCCTGTATCTGTATTCACTCCATGGTAGCCCTTATAATAAAGCAAAGGAAACTCCACATAATGCTCTCCCGCTCCATCCGTCTCCACATAGGCGTTTACCTGAAGATTCCTTTTTTCATAAAAAGACATCTCCGTGCCCTGAGAGATCACCGGCTCATGATAGGTCATATGCTCCACCTGGGCTTCCAAGGGAAGATACTCTGCACCCAGAATGGGGGAGTGTCCCATGCTTTGTGCTGAATCAAGCCGGAGAATGGAAGCTCTGGTGTTTAAAATATCATCCACCTGGTACATGGAAAACAAAACACAGACAGCTCCCAGCCCCGCCAAAATGCCCCTGGCTGTGCCGGTCCTGAATTTCCTTTTTCCCTCTAAAAGCCAGGCTCCTGCCGCACAGGACACAAAAACCATGCACAGGGTGACAATCGCCATCAGTCTGGTGGGAAACTGCAAGGAACCTGTCAAGGCTGCCGCTATAGAGCCTGCGCTGCTTAGCTTATCCCAAGGGAAATAGCTAGTGCTCATGTACAGTGCAATACAGCCCAGCAAAAATGCTATATCTGCCGTTCTTTTCCGGGTTTTGTCCTTATCCTCCCAAAATCCTTTGCGAAACCGCAGCCACAGCCATAAAAGCGCTCCTGCAATCAATGCCGCCCCCATTGTAGTAGGCTCAGTGTCCAGCATGCCGTTCTCTGCAAACCGAGAGGAGCTGCCACCCGCCTGCAATGTATAAAACAAATGCGCAAGCGTAATCCCTCTGCTTTGTATCAGCACATTGGCGTTGTTTCCAAAATAATAGCTGTCCGCCGTCATCAGATCCACAAAGGGAACCAGAAACCAGACGTTCAAAAGCACTGTAGCCGCAGCCATTTTAAGAAGAACCAAAAAGGTCTGCCTGCGAAACACCTTCTTCCACATAAGCAGGCACAGCAGTATAACAAAGCCTCCGGCTATCTCACAGGTCAGTGCATGAGATTGTATAATGCCCGAAAACCCAAGCGTGGGAATCAACCAGCTCCTCTTGTAGCTCTTCTCCTTCGTGTCTGAGGAAAAAATTCGGTAAAAACCCCATACAAACAGAGGAAGAAAAATCATTGCCGTATACTCTCCCACTGAAGCGCTGTTGTAAATATTGTAAAGACGATAGGGAGACAGGGTATAGAGCATGCAGCCAAGAAGTCCAATTTCCTCGCTCTGAAAGCACCTTTTAAAAGCAGTATAGGCAATAAGCGCCGTAGCCAGATTCACAGCCGCCACATAGCACTGATAGCTTATGGTAAGCGGAAAGCCGGCCATCCGCAGTATAGCAGGAAACAACAAAAAGGTATCGCAGTAGAAAATAGAATTGGCATACCCATGCCCGGCAAGCCACATGGGTTCTATTCTGGAAAAAGGCATTCCCGAAAGCAGAGCCTGTGCCAATGCCTCAATGCGCCCTAAGTGGAAAATCAAATCTGCTCCGAAAAAAAGATAGTCCACCATCAGGGGAATACTGGAAATAACCACCGTTGCAGTTATTCCCCAAAATATCAGCTGCTGCCTGGCCGGAAATGGGCTCTTTCGGTGCAGTAAAAGGAGAACTGCCCCGGCATTCACCAGGAGACTGAAAAACAGTACTGTGATCACCCACATGGAAACCGCCTGCCCGCCGTTTTCAATCTCCACCCCCTTCACCTCCAGGGTCTGGCCGTTATTTTCCACATAGACATATAAATGAGCCACGCTGTCTAAAAGATAAAATTGGCATTGTGCCATACCAGCCCCAGCATAGAGAGTCACCGGATTGCTTTTCAGCGCAGAGAGGTTTTCCTCCTCCGCCCTTACACCGAAGCCCCCTTGGATATCCTCCTGGGTATCATAGTAAATCCGGGCCGTGTACACTCCGGGAGAGAGGGCTATCCCTTCTGCAAGCAGTCTGTCCGTTTCCTCTGTCCCTGCCACAATGCCGGTTTTCCCAAAAAGCATTATGATTCCTGCAAAAAGCAGAAAAAGCTCTATGCACAAAAGGATTCTGCACTTTTTATTTTTAAGAAATTCAGACTTTCTCAACACTTTTACCTCTCCTCATTCTGCCCTTGGCAGCCATAAATACCAGAAAGGCCAAGGCTGACAGGGATATCCCCTCAGCGCCCCGCCAAAGCCATGGTATCCCCGTGATGACCTGTAAGGGAAGAGCCGCCCATTCCTCTGTTCTTTCCAGCCACAAGGGCTGTGTGGAAAGCAGGATTTCCCCCGTGAGAAACTGTGCAGTCAAAAAGGCCGTGCTTATGGTAATGCCCAGGCATATCCTGTACCATCCCTCCTCCCGCTCCAGATAGAGGGTCTCACAGGAGAGAAGAATGAATACCGCGCAAGCCCCGATTCCCCACTTTGCCGGGCTCTGCATCCATCCAAGGAGAAGGGAAAAAAGCAGATTCTTATTCTGCAAAAGCTCCCAGGGAAAACTGCTTGTGCTAAAGTATGCCAGCACAAGCCCCAAAACAGCCAGTCGCTTACACAACGGCTTCTTTTCCTTTTGTGCATAGCGGCCGGTAAAAAAACTCCACAAGAAAAACAGCACGCAGGCCGTAACCGCAAATCCCATCCCCAGACTCTGTGTACCCGCCATTCCATTTTCCCAAAAATTCTTCGATGTTCCCGCTCCAAAAAAGGTCATCAGATAGACCGCCCAGGATAAACCGCCGGAGCGGACATCCTGAAGAATCAAATTTCCCAAAAGCTCTGTGTTCTTATACACAAAATAGAAAAGGGGAATCAAAAACCAAGCCCCTAAAAGTCCTGTGGCAAGCACTGTTTTTCCCACCGTCAATCGGACATCTTTGGAAAGCGCCCTTTTCCCCAGAAGGAAAAGCCAAAGCACGCACATCCCTGCAGCAATCACAAACACTGTCATGGAAGCGGATAAAATCAGCAGCAAGGCAGCCGTAAGAAGCACCCAGGTTCTGCCAACGCCCTTTTGTTTGTCCTCACCGGCATACAGCCTTACAAGTCCCAAAAGCAAAAGAGGAAGAAAGCACCAGGCTGCAGCCTCCCCCGCCTGCGCCGCCACATACAGGCTGCTCAAGCGATAAGGACACCAGGTAAACAGCAGGCTTCCCAAAAGCCCGAGCTCCTGTCTATGGAAGCATTTTTCAAAGCAGAGGAAGGAGCAGACCGCCGTTGCTATATTCACGGCCCACAGGTAAAGCTTATACGCTGCCTGCAGGCTTAAACCCATGCGGTGCAGTACTCCAGGGAGAATTAAAAACACATCTGCCTCAAAGGCTGCCGCCCCATAGCCGTAATCCGGCAAAGCAGCCGGCTGAATGCGCACAGGAAAGCTCTTTGTGAGTCCTTGGCTGATTAATTCAATTCTGGTCAACACATTCTGCAGGTTTTCCCCCTCCAAAAGGTAATCTGTCAAAAGGGGGACTGATGCCGTCATCACAATCAGCGTCAGAAAAATGACATTTCTTCCATTTCGATTCCAGAAATTTTTTAGCCTTCCAGACACTGCGGCACCTCCTCACGCTTTTTCTTTTTGCTGTAAAGACCGGATATCCCCATAGAAAGCAGAGTTACCAGACTTATGATCTCCCCAAGCCTCCAATACCAGGGGCTTTCAAAGGAAACCATCACTTCTCCCTCGAATCCTGCCGGAAGCTCCACAGTCACCTGAAAATTATCCCCGGCATAACAAGGAAGTTCTTCCCTGGTTTCTGCTGCATAAGCATGATACCCTTTATAATACAAAAGGGAAAAGGTCACCTGCGCCGGTTCCTCCTGTTCATTGGAAAGCCAGGCTTCGGCTCCAAGCTCTTTTCTCTGATAATCCAGACAAGTCACATTCTCCGGACATTCAGGATCATGATACCAGTACCTGGAAGCGTCCGCACCATAGGTCAGATACTCCGCTCCTGCAATATAACCGGTTCCCAGGCCGCCCTCGCTGTTGTAGGCCCGAAACACCTCCACCCGGCTCAAAATGTCATTTAAAAGGAAAATGCTGCTGATTCCCAGAAGAAACACCATTCCTCCTATATACAGGGAAAGCTGCATCCTCTTTTTATTCAAAAGCAGCCATTTTGCCACAGCTCCCGCCACCGTCACAAGACACACATTTGCAACCGTCAGGAAACGGTTGGGAAACTGTATGCTGGACACCAGCACCGCCGGGATGCTGCCAAGCTTCTGTATATCGTCCCAAGGAAACAGGCTCAGACTAAAAAGCATGGCCAGCAGAGAAAAGCCTGCCGTCACCTTGCCCAGCGCAAGCTCCTTGTTTGACAGTACATTGCCCCTTTTGTTGAGAAGCAAAAGGCCGAAAACCAAAAGAGCGGCAATCAAAGAAATTCCCACCCCCATAGGCTGCGTATCCGCCATACCGCTGTCAGCAAAATATACAGTGGAGCCTCCTCTGAAAAAGGTAAACAGCAAATGGGCCAGATACAGACCCCTGTCCTGTATAGTCCGCTCCGAGACATGCTGAATTACAAAGTCTCCGGTGAGCATATAATCCATAAAAGGCACTAGAAACCATGCGCTGAGCAATACACTGTACACCACTGTCTTTGCAAGCACAAGGAAGGTCTTTTTGCGAAACACCCTTTTCCAGAACAAAATACAAAGAAGTATAGTAAAAAAACCTGCCATTTCTCCAGTGAGAAGATGGGACTGGATCAATAGGGCAAACCCGGCGGTAAGCGGTATCCAGCCTCTTTGATAACCCTCCTCTCCTTCCTCCCGGGAAAGCACTCGGTAAAAGCCGTAGACTAAAAGCGGCAGCACCATGATTCCCAGAGTTTCCCCCCAGGAGCCGCACAGATAGGTTTTATAAATCCTATACACGGAAAGGGAATACAGCATACTGCAAAATACGCCTATATTAGGGTTTTGAAACATTTTCCCAAAACAGAAATATGCGATTAACACCGTTGCCACCGTAACCAGAAGCAGATACAGACGGTAGCTGGCAACAATACTGAAGCCGATCAGCCGAAACAAAGCTGCCGGATACAGCAGCGTTTCCCCATAGAAGATAGGCGAGGCGTATCCATAGCCCTGAATCCAGTTGGGCGAAATACGAATAGGAAACTGCCCGGACAACAGGCCATCCTTGATTCCCTCCACCCGCATCAAATGATAAATCAGGTCTCCTGCTCCCGGCATGCCATCCACCATCAGGGGCAGCGACGAAAACAAAACGATCACTCCCAGAAGAAAAGTCCTGCTCTTTTTTTCTGGAGGCACTCTGTAGGCTTTATCATAGCAGACATAAACCCAGCATACATTAAACAGCGTAATAAAGCAAAACAGGGCAAACAGGCCAATCCGGTTCCAGGCGTTTGTCTGATATATGGTCAGCCCCTGCACCGCCAGCATTCCCTCTCCCCCGTATTGAACCTGTACCGTCAGATGGGCACTGTCCTGCAAGAGCCACATGTCAAAGTCGGTTTGCGTAAGCCCCGCAAAAAGTCCCGTTCCATTGGTCCGCAGATTTTTAGCCGGAAGGCTGCTGTCTATAACGCTGCAGGAATTTACCATATTGGTGTCTGTGGCATACTTAAGCTGTACTCTGTAGGTTCCCTTGGGCAGTGAGATATTCTGAATTTCCACCGTCTCCCCGTTTTCCTGTCCTTCCAGATAAATACCCTCGTAAGACTCTACCCAGACTCCTGTGCTGCTTATCATGCTCTCCGCGCTGTATTCATACACAGCATCCTTTCCAAACAGCCCCAAAACAGCTGCAAAAAGGAAAAGCAGCTCCGCCAGCAAAAGTATGCGGAAATATTTATTTTCTGCTATGTGCAGCGATCTGATACGCGCCCAAAAGCTCATGATTTTCCTCCAAAAATTATCTGCCACATTTGCTGCGAAGCCGGCGAATTGCCTGCTTGAGCCTGTAATACACAAAAAAGGCAGCCGCCGATTTTCCCTGCAGGGCAATCAGCTCCTGCTCCTCTTTCCCCGTCAGGCTTTTGTAATAAGGATTTTTCTCAAATTCCGGAAAACGCTCCAAAACCCCCGCCCGCAGTTCCTTTACAAAGGACAGCCGGGGCCTTCTCACGCCGGACAAATAAGAAAACAGGGTAATGGCGTAATAAAGCTCTGTAAAGCGGTATTCTATCTCCGGTCCATAGGTGTCAAGCATGCCTCTTTTTTGGCATTCGTCGTAGAAAAGAGCAGCCGCCTTCATACGATCCCTGCACTTTTCCTCTGTGATATGGTGCACCGTGGAAACCGAATGCTGGTAATAATAGTAGAGAGGCTCCTCCACCTTCTCAAAATGGGTAAAATACAGACTCCACAGCGGGCCTGCACAATTATCCTCGTAAAATATCCCTTCCGGAAAGCACAGTCCATGCTCCTTGATGACGCTATGCCGGTATATCTTGATCACCATGCTGCCGCTGCGAAGCAGAAGCTTTTTGTGCTTTTCCACATCCAGCACGCCTGTCTGATCGGCAGTGTTGTTGCAGATTACCCTTCCCGGCTCCATAGTATGGGTTTCCACCAGGCTGTAATTGCAGCCCACCATATCCGCGCCGGTCTCCTGCCCCCTTTTCAGCAGCTTCTCATAGCAGTCAGGAGCCACCCAGTCATCGCTGTCCACAAATCCGATCCATTCTCCCACCGCTTTTGAAAGCCCCGTGTTCTTTGCGCCACCCTGACGTTTATTGGTCTCATGGAAGAGCGCCTTCACCCGCCCCGGGAAGCGTCTTTCATACTCCTGCAAAATCTCCGGCGAACGATCCTTTGAGGCATCGTCCACGGCTATGATCTCGTAGTCCTCTATGGTCTGCTTCAGCAGAGAGTCCATACAATATTCCAGCTTTCCCTCCGCCGCCATATTATAAACCGGCACAATGATACTCAGTTTCATTCTCTCTTAAACCTTTCAGTGCTTCCTTCTTTTTCCATGCGGACCTTGCCGTTTTCCACCCGGTATACAATATCGCATTTCTCGATGGTCTGCAGCCTGTGCGCTATAATAATCAGCGTTTTTCTGCCATGCAGACGGTTGATGGACTCCATAATGGCCGCCTCTGTGTCATTGTCTAGGGCAGAAGTAGCCTCGTCCAATATCAGCACCTCCGGATTATTGTACAAGGCTCTGGCAATGCCGATTCTCTGCCGCTGTCCCCCGGACAGGCGGATGCCTCTCTCGCCAATGCCCGTGTCCAGTCCCTCCGGCAGCGTTTTTACAAACTCATCCAGCTGGGCTTCTCTTAAAACCTCCCAAACCCTGGTTTCATCAATCCGTTCCTCAGGTACTCCAAAAGCTACGTTTTTCCGTATGGTATCATCCAGCATAAAGATCATCTGGGGAATGTAACCTACATTTTTCAGCCACTTGCGGTAATGGGCCTTCACATCCTGTCCGTCCGCCAGAATGCTTCCCTCCTGTACCTCCAGCAGGCCAAGCAGAATATCCACCACAGTGCTTTTCCCCGCTCCGGAGGTTCCCACAATGCCAACAGAGGCTCCTACGGGAATGGTCATGCTGGCATGGTCAAAAATCAGCTTGTCTGTGTTGGGATAGGCATAGGTAATATTTTTGAGCTCGATGGAATGCTTTACAGGAAGCTTCTCCTCCTCATCGGTGGCAAAGGACAAATCCACCTTCTCCCCGTTGATCTCGTCCTGCAGATTATCGCTGACTCCCATAAAAAAGGGCTCAAAATAGGCAATGGAATTGATCTGGTTATTGATGCGGTTCACACAGGGCAGCAGAACAAAGGCCGCAGCCGCCAGAGTGCTGAATACATCCAGCATGTTCTGGGTGGGCGCCCCCGAAGCCACCAGGTAAATCATGTAACCCACCATGGACGCCACGCAGGCCGTCTCTATCAAGAGCTTGGGAATATTGTTGTAAAGGCTGTATTTCTGCACTGCATCCACATATCCTTTTCCGCATTTGCGGTACTCCGATACGAAATACTGCTCCTTGCAGGAAATCTTTACCTCCTTTATAC
>NZ_CEWDFQ010000079.1:0-10874 GCF_982438285.1 Acetatifactor sp.
AACAGCGTATTTCGATTGCGCGCTGTATTCTGAAGGATGCGCCTATCGTTATTTTAGACGAAGCTACCGCAAGTGTTGATACCGACAATGAAAGCTATATTCAGGAGGCTATTTTGGAGCTGGTAAAGGGTAAAACCTTGCTTGTGATTGCTCACCGTCTGAATACCATCCAGGATGCCGATCAAATCCTGGTAATTGACAACGGTCAAATCGCACAGCATGGAACCCATGAGAAACTTCTGGAGCAGCCGGGTATCTATCAGGATTTCGTCAATATCCGAAAGAATGCTGCTGGATGGAGCCTGACTTAATAATGAGGGAGGGACACTATGAAACTTCATGCGTCCGGAGAGGACTATCTGGAGGCTATACTTGTTCTCCATAAGAAAATGGGTATGGTACGATCTGTAGATGTTGCCCGGTACCTGGGAGTGTCAAAACCAAGCGTATGTGTGGCAGTAAACACTTTGAAAGACGGTGGTTTCCTCACAATGGATGAGGATCACTTCCTCCATCTGACTGATGTAGGCTGCAAAGTTGCTGAAGAAATCTACGAGCGGCATTGCTTTTTCACCGAGCAGCTTATCGCTGCGGGGGTTGATTCTAAAACTGCAGAGGCGGATGCTTGCCGGATCGAACACGTTATCAGCAGTGAGAGCTTTGCCCGACTGAAAGAAGCTATTCATTCAACGGATCAGGAGGTGATAGCATCGGACGAGTAATTATTTTGGATCTTCAGGAGCATAATACCAAGGCTTTAGAAGAAATCCTTACCATTCTTCGTTGCCATCCTGAAATTACAAAATATGAACTGGAGAAGGAACCGATGCTATATTTTCCTAACCTTGAGATCTATCCAAGCCGCCGAAAAATCTTTCTGAACCGACTAGAAATAAAACTCACCGTGAAAGAATATGAGATTCTGCTCCTGCTGGTGGCTAATCAAGGTCATGTCCTTACATACAGTCAAATCTATGAGACGGTATGGGGCGATCTTGCAACTGGCAGCGAGAGAAACTGCATCGGCTTTCACATCTGCAACCTACGGGAGAAGCTATATCAGGCAGCTCCAAACGCCCCCTTTACCATCCGATCCGTCCGGGAAGTCGGATACTGCTTTGAGATACAAGCAGAAAGATAAGAGACAGCAGTCTGATCCGCTCAGGCTGCTGTTCTTCTTTTTCTGCTGTAAATCCCTCTTACAGTGGGAATTTCACTTTCTCCTGTCACCATGACAGGTACCACCTTTCACCAAAAGGGCGCAGTTGCCCCTTGGCGGAAGGTGGTATTTTACTCGGTCACGGTTTCCGGATCTGAAAAAGCAGGCTGCTCTTGCCGCCCCTGGCACGGTACCTTTGCTCAGTGACGAGAAGCTCCGCTTTTTTCAAGTCCTGAATCGCCCGTCTCACAGTAGACTCTGACAGTTTCAGTTCACGGGCAATGGTCGGGATGGAGGGCCAGCATTCTCCATCCCGGTTGGCCCGATTATAAAGATACAAATACACTGCCACTGCTCGGTGTGGCAACTCCATGCGGTAGAGAAAATCAAGCCTGCCCATCTTCCTTTACCTCCGTAGATTTTGTCGGATGGAGCATCCGGCTCTCCCGTATGCTTTCATCCCCTTTACGCTCCGATCTGGCGGCTCTTGGCGCAGTCCGCAGCCCTGTGCCGCCGCCTTTTCTTTTCTCCCTGGAGGATGACTCATTTCGCTCTGTCATAGCCTGTGTCTGCCCTCCTGCCGGTGGGATGGCCTCTGCTGGTAGTGCATCTTCCATTAGCCACTCTGGATGGTATTTCTTCACGATCCCGTCCAGTATCTCCTGCTTCTCGGCATAGGCCACCTTCCGGTTGCCCTTTTCCTCCACAGCATATTCTTCTTCAAACTGGATGCCCCATTTGAAGAACAGTTTTAGCCTGACTTTCATGGGATAGAAGCCGGTTTTCATCACAATAAACTGGCCCTTTGGCATGCTCTTGAGTTCATCCGGTGTCATGAGCGCCCGTTCCATCATCTGCAGGGATTGGGACGGATCATTCTTCCCTCGGCTGACCGATCCGGACATGACCGTCCGGCTCCCCAGGGCCTTGGACAGCACTTCCGCCGAGGAGCTGTTAGGCGCAAAGCCGCCGAAGATGGTGAGCTGGGTATTGTCCACAATAATCTCGGCCCCTTCCTTGCCATAGTTCTTTTCAAGCTGGGCAAAAGATTGGATCACCGGCACGATCTGCAGGCGGCGGGATCGGGAGGCCGAGAACATCATCTCGGCGCTCTCAATCTTAGGAAGGGTGCCATACTCATCGCAGAAGAACACACAGCGGTTTTTCAGTTTCCCGCCCATCTCATCTGCCACGGCAAGGATCTCCCGGTAGAGTTGCTGGATGATCAGGGAGATCATGAAGAAGGTATTGGGATTTTCCTCCGGCATGATCAGGAAGATGGCGCACTTCTCCCGACAGAACTTCTCCGCATCAATCTCTGTGTCAAAGCACAGGAGCTGCTCCAGCTCGGAATCCAGAAAGGCATTCAGCCTGGACAGGGCTGTACTCATAACACTGGCCATGGATTGTTCGGCAGTATTGAGAGCAGCCCCGGCAAACCATTTGGCTTTGTGGTCATCCGGCAGAAGTTCCATGAGCTGCTGGAACTGATTTTTTCCCTTTTTCTGCGAGGGAGCCAACAGCTCCTGGATGATCTTGAACACGGAGACGATGTGACGCTTCTCCGGTTCGCAGAACTCAGCGACCAATAGGATGGTCGCAGTCAGCAGACCTTCCGCCGCATCATAGAAATAGGCGTTCTGGCCAAAGCTGGCCGCATCCATCCCGGAGAGGATGATGGTCTTGCTGATGATCTTGGCATACTTCTCACAGCGGGCCTTGTAGACCAGCTCTTTCGGATGCTCTTTGTACAGATCCATATACTTGTTTACCAGATGGAGCAGATTGTTGCCATTGCTCCGGGTTGGATTTCTCAGGTCGATCACCGATACCTGATAGCCATAATGCTCTTTGGCGATGGTTCCATAGTTCCGCATGACATCGCCCTTGGTATCTGTTGAGAGAAAGCTCATACCAGAAGCGCAGGCGTATTCGATGCAGGGATAAAGCCAATAGGCGGTTTTACCGACACCGGCGGCGCCGATCATCAGGGCATGGACGTCGCCGGTATCGATAAGGGCTGTGGTTCCGCCCTTGGAGCTGGTGCATCCCACCACGATTCCCTGATCCTTTGGCAGATGTTTGCCCTGCCGCCACTGCTCCGGCTCAAAGGGGATGTGTTTATAGGTTTTCCGGATCTCCGATTTCGTGGCCCACCTCGCAGTTCCATGCTGGCCATTGCCAACGGTCTTGCTCTTGATATTGAGCGTGTACATATGGGCAAGCAAAGAGACGCCGCCCAGGACGCCAAGCATTACAACAGCCACAAGAATGAAAGCTGCAATATTATCCATAGGACAACACGCTTTCCAGTTTTCTGTATCACTCCTTTTCAATCAGATTTTCATTGCTGCATTGCCATTGATGAAGATTCGTTTTGGCATGATGATTCCCTCCTTTGCATTTCCAGTTGCTCACGCTCTACATAAGCATACAGCCGCAGGCAGTCCACGGACAGGGAGAGCGTATTCTTGATCTGTTCCATCTGTGTGGATTCCGGCAGAATCTCATTTTTCTGAAAAACCTGCCGGATTTCTCCCAGGCGATCCCCGATCTCAGAGATACGCGCCTTGTATCCGATCTTATCATGATGAGGCGCATAGAGGCGGAACAGGATCTTTCCGTATTGTTCTGCTGTGTAGGACTTCTCCAGTGAAGCGAATTGTTTCTGGCCCAATAAAAAAGCAATCCCCGCCATTTCATAGGATTGCATAAACAGTTCTTCCCAATCATTCTGTTTCAATTCCCGGATTCTGCAATGTCGTTTCTGCAGCTCGTCCAGCGGATATTTTAAGCACTTACAGCCGGTAAATGTGACGGATAAATCTTTGCAGAGTCCTTGCATCTGCTGAAGGCCGGGATGCTCTGTACCAGGGATGGGTTCCAGCCCATGTTCACTTTTAAGACCCTCGTTCCAGTCCTTAAAACGAGGCTGCTCCGCAATGACCGTATAGGCCCCAAGCCGGAGGATTTCTTCTTTCAGACGGTAGTTCCCTTCGATACCCGCACTGTCATGATCGAGGCAGGTGATTACGGTATTAATCTGCGGATTGCTTTTCAGGATATGCATTGCCCCGTAAGTGGCCGTGGAACAGAGGGCCACATAGCTGTGTTCCTGCCAGTTCTCCTTATGCAGAGAAATATAGGACAGCATATCAATGGGGGCCTCGAACACATACAGCCGGTTGCTTTTCCCGATGTGGTGAAAGCTGTACTCCGGATTGCTGCTGTCTACGTTGCCCTTGAAACCGCTGTCCGAGTAGGTTCCCCGTTTATGGGCATGGCGGGCAATCCCATTTTCATCGACTCCTACAAAGACCGCATTGTGATATTCCGCATCTTCATAGAGCAGGTCCGCCCGGACAAAGGCGTTCACAATTTCCCGATCCAGAAACCGTGCTTTCAGAAGATACGCATAAACCCTTCGCATGTCCTCATTCTTCTTTGGAAGGGCAAAAGGCTTTTTCTCCTTCGCCGGTACATCCTTCTGCGGGAGGATGACAACGCCTTGCTGTTCCAGGAGAAACTTCACCGCCTCCGGAAAATCCAGGCCATAAAACTCTCTGGCAAATGCAATCGCATCGCCGCCTTCCGGGTTGTACTGATTAAACCAGAGATTTCTCCGGATTGTGATTTTTTCTCCACCATGATTCCATTTGTATTCCGATCCGGATCGCTCCACTTTCTCACCCTGTCCGAGAAGCAAAGACCGCAGATCCGTGCGGCGGGCCTGCTCTTTTTGTTCCTCTGTAAAATGGATATAAGTTGTCGCCATGGAGCCTCCTTTCTCAGCCCTGTTTCAGGCCATGGGCCTGTTTTTTTTCATCGATCTTGCGCTTTAACTTTCTGTCAATCCCTCCCTTACCGCCTTTGCGCTCATCCTCGATCCGGTTCTGGATGATCCGTGCCAGATGCTGCAAAAGCCGCAGGCTGCCCAGGGCCGCCGACCAATTCCGGTTGCTGTGAACGCTTTGGAGAAGCTGGGCAGCATAGACATTCCCCTGATCGGCAGAGGCGGTCAGATAGGAAATGGCTTTTTCCATGTCCTGCTCCACCTCCCGGCCATAAAGGAACAGCTTGCCGAGTTGATATTGAGCAAAGGCGTTTCCCTGATCTGCCGCCCTGGTAAACCAATAGTGCGCCGCATTCGCATCCTTGGGGATACCTTCATCAGCCAGATAGAGTTTTCCAAGAAGATATTGTGCGTACTCGTGATCCCGCTCGGCGGCGCTCGTCAGGTAACGTACCGCTCTGGGAATGTCCTTCGGGAGCAGTTCTCCATTGGAGAAGACCTTGCCCAGCAGATACTGTGCTGCGGAGAATCCTCGATCCGCAGAGAAAGCAAGCAGCTCCATGGCTTTTGGAAGATCCTGCAGAAGAACCGTTCCTTCCATCAGCGCTTTTCCCAAGGCATACGCCGCATAAGGGTTGCTGCGTGCCGCTGCTCGTTCCAGAAGGGAAACCGCACGGGGAATGTCCTGGGGAAGATCCACACCTTGAAGCAATGTTTTCCCCAAGAGGTATTCCGCATAGGGATTCTCTTTCTCCACGGCTTCTTCCAGCCAGCGCAGAGCGTACTCCGGATTCTTAGGGATCTCTTTTCCTTCCAGGAACAACTTGCCGAGAGTGTACATGGCATAATCATGGCCTTTCCCCGCTGCAGCCATGAGATAGTCGATTGCTTTTTTCACATCCCGGCCAGAGAAATCTCTGCTCAAATACAGTTTTCCCAGGCCATACATGGCATCGGCATTGCCAAGCTCCGCCGCCTTTTCAAAGTACATTCTGGCCTGCTCCGGATCTTTCTTTGTTCCTGTGCCGGTAAGGTTCATCTGGCCCAAACGGTAGTACAGCTTGTCATCCGCCATATCTTGCTCGATCTTCAGGAATCCCTGATACGCTTGCTTGTACCATTGCTCCGATGCCGCCTGATCCGGCGCAGTGCCAATCCCATTCCGGCACATCCGGCCCAGCTCATACTGATCGTAGGCATTCGGCTTATCCTCGTCTGCGGCCGCCATGGTAAACAGATCAAACGCTTTTTCTTCATCCTGATCCACGCCTTGGCCTCGGTGATAAAGACTTCCCAGAGCATAGGCGGCAAAGGGATTCCTCTCCGCAACCGATTTCTCATACCACCCGGCGGCTTTCCGATAGTCCTGATCCACACCATAGCCGAAGGCGTACATCTTGCCGATCCGGTATCGGAGATACCCTGGCTTTTCTTCCTTTGGCTCTCTGGCGCAGAAAGCAGAGAAGGCTTTCCGGAACCATTCCTGTGCCTGTTCTTCCTCCTTCTCACAGCCAAGGCCGATCAAAACCATTTTCCCAAGATCATGCATGGCAAAACCATTGCCACGCAGAGCTTCTTTCTTCAGAGCGGCCAGAGCCTGTTCAAAATCCGGTTTGGATGTCTTCGTGCCATAGAGGAAGGCACGGGTCGCTTTATATTCATCCGTCCACCAGGTATCTTTCTTCCAGCCCCTTCCGCCAGAATAAGAGCGAAAGGCGGGAGGCGGATCTGGCTCGATGAGATCGTCTGCCTGAGAATCTGATTCCGGAGCTTCTGGCATCTCCAGATCAGGAGCATCAGCCCGGGCCGGTTCCTCTACATCCTGGTGGTCAGCATGGAGGCCCAGGGCTTCCTGTATCACTGCATTCTTGATGGGCTTAAATTCTTTATTCTGTGAGAGCGGCACCCGCTGTGGGAGTGTTTCTGTATAGACCTGGAGCGCTTCTTCTTTCTGTTCGTACCACAGATTGTAAAGAGCAGCGATCTTTTCATCAGCAGCCAGCTCATCCACGATGGCATCCACCAACGCTTTCACATCCGCTTTCAGATAGCCATAGACCTTTTTCCCTTTGGTCTTGGAGAGGCGGTCAGCTAAACGCAGAAGCAATTCCTCCACCTTGGGATTGTCATAGGTTCCGGCATTGATGCGGGAAACGATCTCTGCGATCAGCTCCTTGCTGTGCAGACGCAGCTCATCCCTTTGAACCGTCGGCTTTTCATAAATGCAGAGCAGATCCTGCTCAAAGATATCTTTGGCCAAGGAAGACCGCATCTTCGCCACACCTTGTTTGGTAAGGAAACCTTCCTTCTCTACAGTAGAGTACGCCAGCAGATGGATGTGGGGATGATGGCTCTCATTGTGAAAGGCAGCATACCATTTCAGATGATCCATGGGGATCTTCAGGCTGTCAGCCAGGGCCTGTGTCTGCGTCCGGAGCATATCCCTCCATCGGATGCCGGTATTGAAACCAAGGCGCTCCGCATCCTCCCGGCGCAGAGAAATAATAAGCGTCCACACATTTCCCTGATGAGCATTCAGCTCCTGGGATACCTCTTTCAGCTTTACCTGAACGCCATCATCCGTGAACAGCCCATGACTACCAAAGCGTTCCGCACCAGGCCGGGTGCCAATATAGTCGGCATAGGTTTTCTGGTTCAGGATCTCATGGGCATTATCCTCAATGGCACGGGTGATAAATTCAGAGGCGGCCCCCACAGTCTTTTCTCTCTGGTAGTCCTCATACTCCAGCATCGTGGCACTATCCGGGAAATCCTTCAGGATCTTTTCAATGAGCTTTTGTTGTTTCACTGTTGCGGGAGCCAGCTTGAAAGACTCATCGATCTTCTCCACACCTTCACGGGTGGCAATGTAGGTGGCATACCCGCCAATGGGCTTTTCCTGATCCGGCTTTAGGTATTTGAACTTGGTGACCTGACGGGCCATGGGAAACCTCCTTCCATTTTAGAGTAAAGAAAAAGCAGGAGACCTCAAAGAGATTTCCTGCTTGGTGGTTCGCTAATAGCCGATATTATGTTTTCTTTCTTGCATTTTGCAGTCAGAATCTATCAATCAATATATTTTATTATCGTTTTATAATCTTCTGACAAACGTACGTTATTTTCAATATTATAATTCTCTTGAGTTTCTATATCCTCTAACCCCCTATAGAACTCACTTTCCATCCCGACATATATACCATCGGTATAATTAATCAGTGACGGAAATTGATCAGCGGTAATATCAATCATTATATCATTTACCATCAGCCATACATGATTCGTTATACTCTCTGGATTATCGTCTCGATATACACCTATTTTCTGCTTGGAAGGAATATGAAATTTCTTTTGCAAATAGTAAGCTAAAAGATCGCATGCATCATCGCAACAGCCACTCGGAAAGTTGGACATTCTATCCCTTCTATCGAACTCACAATTTTTCTTTGCTCTTATTATTGCTGCACGAAAAGATGTTGCCACAGCATATAATTCATTTCTATCCAATGTTTTCTTTAGCATAGTATCCCGCTCCTATATAGTTTCAAACATTTAATCGTCCTCGTCTTTCAACTTTTTCAGTTTTTCAAGCTGCTTTACAAATAGCTCTGTGCTTTGAACTATCTTTCGAGAATTTGCCCATAAAAATATATCCTGATTACAGTTTCCATTACTATTTATTGCATACCTTAACTTTGTTCCAGTATCGTCTAAGCAATCTATTGCCCGAACAAAGCTCCCCATTCCTTTTAAAAGACTTCTCTCCTTTCCAGAAGTTTTTTTAGGAAGATAAGAGAGCAGAGACGACCATAATTTTTCTAATCCATGTACTTCTTTAGGCTGCCCGTTTACACAAGTAATTGCATATTTGATCGATAGTTCCATACAATGTCTACACAAATAAATAGTAGGCAATGTGAGCGAATAGTTATAAAAAATTTTTTGAATTCCCATTCTAGGAGTTTCTAGCCTTGTTAATTCTTTTGCTAATATTTTTGCGCTCTCCAAGTAAGAACGAATAAACTCCTTCTGCGTTTCATCTGTTCGTACTTCTTGCACAAATGTACTGCTGAAAGTAACGGGATTAAAATCAGGAAGGCTCTTATCTTTGAATCCATCAAGCATTTGCGGTTTATATAATTCTTCTGTTTGGATCGGGGTAAAAATAATATCTTCAAATATCATAGTAAATCATATCCCTCACAATTTCATTCTATTTCATTATAAAATTCCTCATAATCCGGATATTTTTCCTGCATCTGTATGTAGCCCTTTATTTCTTCAATACTTATAATATTTTCAGGAGGAACTTTACCTTTTGTCATACCTGTAAACTCAAATTCATACGGATAACCATAAATATTTTTAACTATATAATATTTCACTATCTCGGCAATTAAATCGTTGCGGCATCCTTCATATATGTCACGCAGTCTACATTTAAATTTTATTACCGATGGTGTACCTTTAATCCAGAGACGTTTATATGGTTCTTTTCTATAGAGTTCTCTATCCATCGATTCTAATGCCCATCGTAATATTTCACCGCCTAAATTGATTGCAAAATGATTCAGTTGGTCATCTTTGTATACTTGATTCTTATCAATAAAAAAATGTACCGCTTCTGTTCTCGATGATTTGTCTCGATTCCAATAATAATAAACATGTGACATTATATTTTCAATTTGCTCAGTTTCTACTCCTATACTAAAAAGCAAGTCTCGTAATCGATTTTCACCAACAGAGTTTCTTCCACCCCCTGTCACAATTCCGTATTTCCAAAATTGGTTTACATCCAAAATCCGTGTACAATGGCATACTGCAACCTCAGTATCCATATGTTCTTCTACAAAATCAGTTACAATCTTTATTTCTCCAATATGCAAATCTTGTAACTGGTGCTCAATCTGCCACCATTCACTTACGCCATCTAAATTGATTGCACTAAGTATCCTATGTTCAAATTCTGCTCCCCACTCATTTAGTATTGTAGGAAAAGTACTCGGATCATCAAAATCAATAAACCCATTCATTTTTCATTCCCCTTATATTATCTAAATATCTTCTAAACTATTTTTACCGGAAATTCTCCTTGTCTTTTAATTATACACTAAGAAAGAACAAATTAAAATCTTCGTTTGTTATAGCTCATTTTCTTCCCATCCCTTCTGCCAACTTACCGCATCATCAAAAGAGAAGGAGCCATTCAGCCTTTTGACTTCCTTGACACATTCTCCCCGCAGGCGATCCAGTGACACCGGATCGATGTTGTTGTTTGCCGCAACTACGTTCATCATGACTGCCATCTCCACGGCCAGCTTGAAGATCATCCGGTTCTGCCGGTGATCGCTTTCCGCCACAATGCTTTTCAGTGTGGATGTGACGATATTGGGGAGATAGATTTTGTTGTCCTCTGCGGAAAGATATCCCGCATAAAAAATGACAGCTTTTTCAATGAACTCACTCCGGCTGTCGCAGTTGTCTTTTTGATAGAGAGTGTCCGCCAGCTCCAAGGTGGACGGTCTAATCCAGAGCTGGAAGCGGCGTTTGATTTCTTTCTTTTCTACCTCTGTATTCTGCATGTCTGAAATCCTCCTTCCTATATCGCAGGAACCTGTCAAAGCACCGCGACATTCCTTGAAACCTCTGGTTTTCAGGGAATGCAAGCACCTGACCAGGAACCTTTTGTCCAAATCTGGCACCGTAATGCCATTTCGTTCAGAAGCGGCGGAAAGCCTCGAAGCGGCCGGCATTGCCGGACGCAGTGAGCTGGGACGGGGCCGCCATGCGGCACCGCCCCTTTCTCCTGCTTGATTTTCGACCCTGTATCCGCACGGGGAACCGTTGCTTCTCTATGAGTAGGGGCCTGCCTTCACACGGGCCGCAAACGCCTCGCAAACCGGAGGGGAGGGATACTTCCTCGAC
>NZ_CEWDFQ010000080.1:0-10735 GCF_982438285.1 Acetatifactor sp.
AGACAGGACGAGCAAAAACACGAAGGCATATTTCACACAGAAGAAAAAGGCCTCTCTTACTCTGTGGTATTTTCCGGCTCCATAATTCATGCCGCACACCGGCTGAAAGCCCTGTCCAAAGCCAATGAGCGCAGAATTGGCAAAGGTGGTCACTCTGTTCACAATGGACATGGCCGCAATGGCGGCGTCTCCAAATTCCGCCCCATATAATCCTGCCGCCCAGTTCATACAAATCTGGGCCACACTGCCCAGTCCCTGTCGGCACAGGGAGGGAAGGCCTCCCCGGATAATCTCCTTAAAATAATACCAGCTGGGTGAAAAGTCACGCAGGTGAATACGGATATTGCCTCCCTTTCGGGTCATGAGAACCAACAGCACAAAGCTGACAATCTGGCTTATAGTGGTGGCAAGAGCCGCTCCCGCAACCCCCATATCAAAAACAAAAATGAAAAGAGGGTCCAGTCCAATGTTTAAAACGGCTCCCGTCACAATTCCCACCATGGCATAGGATGCGCTGCCCTGAAAGCGGAGCTGATTGTTCAATACAAGGGACGACATCATAAAAGGAGTCCCTAATAATATAATGCCAAGGTACTCCTTGGTGTAGGGCAAAATTGTAGGGGTGGAGCCCAGGGCCATTGACAGGGGTTCCAGAAAAATCAGCCCAAGCACGCCTGCAAAGATTCCTGCCAGGAAAGCGCTGACAAAGCCTGTGGCCGCCATTTTGTTGGCGTCCTCAAATTCTCCTGCCCCCAGCTTTCTGGAAATATAATTGCCGGAGCCGTGACCAAAGAAAAAGCCGCAAGCCTGTATAAAAGCCATCACAGAAAAAACCACTCCCACCGCCGCCGTAGCCTGAGTGCTGATTCTTCCCACAAAAAAAGTATCTGCCATATTATAAAAAGAGCTCACCAGCATACTGATAATGGTGGGAACCGCCATCTGGCACACCAGACGGGTGGCAGGCTCGTTTAACATATACTCTATCTTTTCCTGCTGATTCATTCTGCTTACTTTCATAGGTATATCGTATCCTTTCCCTCTTCAATAGCAGTATTATACCATAGTTTTTTTTATTTCACATTTCTTTTCAAATTTCTTAATATGGATTTTAGAATGCGTACAAAATTTAGACACATCTTTCCGCTATGATAAATACATAAAGAAAAGGAGCTGTGGGATTCTTACAGCACAGTTTGAGTTCTGTCAGCTTCGCCAAAAAACTCTCCCGCAGGCAGCCTTTTCTGCTATGGGTTACATATAGATTCTTTTTCATAACTATACTCCTTTCGCCTGCTTCGGCAGGCAATGATTTAAAGCTTGAAAGGAGCTTTCAAGCTTCCCTCTTATTTCCATTACAGCAAAATATCCCGGCTGCCAGATCCGGCAGCCGGGATATTTTTGTTGTATGGCATAACCTTTGGTTTTTGGGGAATCTCATGCAAATTCTTTCAGATCACTCACGCTCTTTAAGGAATAGGAAGCCGCTTCGTATCCTGCGGCGTCGCCTACCGCCGCACAGTCAAAGCCTCCTGCCACAGCCGCATCCACTCCGGCCTTGGCGTCCTCAACCACCAGACATTCCTGGGGGTTCAGCTTCAGACGTTTGGCAGCTATCAAAAACACCTCCGGGTCCGGCTTAGACCTTGTAATGTCGTTTCCGTCCGCTACGGCGTCGAAATAATCCCCAAGACCGATTCTTTCAAGTATAAAAGCCGTATTCTTGCTGGATGAGCCTATTGCCAAAAGCTTTCCAGCGTGCAGAAGATCCAGCGTTTC
Organism: Acetatifactor sp.; assembly: GCF_982438285.1. Classification (NCBI taxonomy): domain Bacteria; kingdom Bacillati; phylum Bacillota; class Clostridia; order Lachnospirales; family Lachnospiraceae; genus Acetatifactor; species Acetatifactor sp. The sequence continues at coordinate 1,780 of NZ_CEWDFQ010000080.1, forward strand.
TTTTACCTCGCTGCTTAAATCCTTTGGAGACATCTGTGCAAGCAGCTTACGGTAATTGGCGTTTTTTTCCTCCGCCATCTCCAGTTTTTCCTCCTCGGTATAGGCCTTTGTACTTTTTTCCAGAATAATCTCCAAGCTCTCCATTCTAGAAACTCCCCTCAGCCGGTTGTTAATCTGCTCGTCAAAAGGGATTCCCAGTCTGTCTGCAAGCATTTTCCACGCTTTATAATGATATTGATCTGTGTGGCAGATTACTCCGTCCAAATCAAAAATAATTCCTTTGTAGTCCTTTTTCATAAAACCTTTCTCTCCTTTTTGCAGCCTCTATTTCACCAGGTTTTCTCCGGCCGGTATCCTGACCTCTTCCTCCTCCCAGCAAAATGAAACGTCTTTCGTGCCTAGATTTTTGATCTCTGTTCTGCCCTTTTTCACAGTCACATACAGCGGGCATCCCTGCCATACAAGGTGAAAGGCAAGCCTGCTCCATTCTTCGGGCAGCTGCGGGCTCATGCGAAGCCCGTCCTTTAAAATCCGCACACCTCCGAAGCCGCATACCGCGCTCTGCCAGATGCCTCCCATACATGCACTGTGGATACCCATGTCAGAGGTAGTCATCACCTGTCCCAGGTCTGTATCCAGACATCCTCTGAAGAAATGGTACGCCTCCTTGGTCCAGCCAAGCTCCGCCGCCATAATACAGTGGGTTGACTTACTGAGGGAGGAATCATGGAGCGTTCTCTCCTCATAAAAACGATAGTTCTTTTCCTTCGTCTCCCGATCGAAAACATCATCCATAAGCAGCATCAGAAGAATAGTGTCCGCCTGCTTTGATACCTGAAAGCCGCTGATCTGTTCTATATTATAATCGTTGTAAATAGTTCCCACAACATCGCATTCCTTGTATTTTGTCAGATCAATCTTCTTTAAATCAAAATACCGGTCAAACTGCGGTATGATGCCATCCTCGTTGGGCAGAGGAAGATACAGCCCCTCCGCCGTTTCCTTGATTTTTGCCTGCAGCTGCTCCAGCTGGAATTTTTCCTCCAGCCTTTTTAGGGTCTCTCCCTTTTTCTTCCGAAGCTTTTCTATCATACGGGCGGCAAGAACCAGATTCCAGTGGACCAAATAATTGGTATAGGCGTTGTTGTCCACATGCTCCTTATACTCATCCGGCCCGATCACATCCGTAATATAGCATTTTTGATGATCAGTGCCTTTATCCTTCCATTCCACACGGTTCGTCCAGAAAAGCGCCGTGCCGATGACGATTTCATAGCCGTACCTGTCAAGAAACTCCTGATCTCCCGTTGCGGTAAAATACTGCCATACGGCAAAGGCCACATCTGCGGAGATATGCTGCTCCAGAATTCCTGTCAGAATTTTCATGGGCTTGCCCGTCACCACATCGGCCCCGCCCCACAGAGGCGTTACCTCTCCATCGTCAAGCCACGCGCTCTCCCAGGGGAACATAGCCCCTTTAAAGCCGTTTTCCTTCGCCTTTGCGTACGCTCCAGGCAGACTCTTTCCTCTATAGGAGAGAAGGGTTTTTGCAGTATCCGGATCTGTAAGGATATAATAGGGCAGAAGGAAAATCTCCGTATCCCAGAAGGAATGGCCCTTATAGCCCTCGCCGCTTAAGGCCTTGGCTCCGATTCCCACTCTGTCGTCGTCCTTTTTCACCATAATATTCAGATGATAAAGGGCAAAGCGCACTGCAATCTGGTCATAGGAATCCTGGCTTTCAATGAGCACATCCGCCACGGTCCAATGCTCCTTCCATGCCTTGCGGCTTGCCGCAGCCAGCGCGTCATAACCGCTCTCCAGAATACTGTCCATATGCTTTCTTCCGTCTGCAATTACCTTTTCCTTTACATTCTGCTGACCCTCATAGACCTTATCCCTGGAGGTGTGCACACAGGCCAGCTTTTCCACCGTAAGCGTCTGCCCGGCCTTCAGCGTAAGGCCTGCAGAAACGGCCAGAAAACGTCTGTCTATCACAGGCAGCTGATAAAGATCCAGCCTCTTCCCGTCCACATAAAACAGATTGGCGGCATACTCACAGCAAAGCACCTGAGACTGTACGGTGGCGCTGCACATTTCCATGATGAAGCCCTTGTGAAGTCTCATTTTTCCCTCATGGAAATGCTGGGTTCCCGTATTGGTCACACGGCCGTTGATCCCACTCTTTATCTTGATTTCCACATCCCTGTTTCCTGCACTGATCTTTACCCTCTGGCCCAGCACATGCTCGTCCGCAAGGGAAACAAATCGTTCAAAATCCAGAGCTATTTCATCCCCTGCGGGGCTCACCCATTCTATCTGCCGGCTTAAAAAACCGTCCTCCAGATCAAGCCGCCTGCTGTAGCTTTTCAGCTGTCCGCTGTCCAGCCCGAAGCGGCAGCCTCCTATTGTCAGCTCCAGATTGGTAAGATCGGGAAGATTCGGAAGCTCGGTAACCTCTTCATCGTCAAATTTGTCAAAGGTGCCTGTTACAAACAGGTCTCTTTTTTCCCCCACATAAGCCTCCTCCAAGGCCGCTCTCTGGCCGAGATATCCATTTCCCTGGCAGAAAATAGCCTCGCATTTTCCCAGATGGGAGGGATCAAAAATTTTTTCCTCTATCACCCAGCCGGCTTTTTCTCCAGTGCCGGCGGCATAATTCAATGCTTTTCCCATTGTTGATATATTTCCCTTTCCTGACTGTTTTCTTTGATTGGGCTTATTCCTTGATTCCCGTTGCCGCCACGCTTGCCTGTACCTGCTCCTGCGCCACGGCGTACAGCAGAATGCCGGGTATGATTACAATGGCCAGCGCGGCAAACATTCTGGTATAGTTGTAAGAAAATTCGCTGGTAAAGAAGGACAACGCAATGGGCAGTGTCCTGGACGTATCTGAGGACGTCAGCAGGGAAGCAAAATAGTATTCGTTCCAGTTGCCCAGAAACATCAAAATTCCTGCTGTTGTAAGCGCTCCCTTTGTCAGTGGAAGATTAATCCTGCCGAAAATGCCGATAAAGCTTGCCCCGTCAATCAAAGCAGCCTCATCCAGAGCCTTTGGAACCGCCATAAAGCCCGCCTTTAAAAGAAACATGGACATTGCCATGCCGGCCGATAGATACACCAGCGTTAGTCCCCAGATATTGTCATACAGCCCCAGCTGCATCACCAGGGTAAATATAGGCTGTGTTCTGCTGTGCCCCGGCACCAGGAGTGTGATTGTAAAAAGCATATACAGCAGCATTCTTCCCGGAAACTTATATTTTGCAATCACATAGGCGCTCATGGAAAAGACAAACAGGGAAACTCCCGTGGAGACCACCGACGCCAGCAGCGAATTTGCAAAATAGATCGGAAAATTATAAGTCTGGAACAGATATATGTAGGTTTCCAGGGAAAAGGATGTGGGCAGCGCCAAAGGGCTTCCCAGTATTTCCGCATTTGTCTTGAAGGAGGACATAACCACCCAGAGGATGGGGAACACGGAAATCACAATCACAAAGATCATTACTACATACATCATAATTCTTGTCAGCGTTTTTTTCACTATTCTCATACACTTCACCTCAATAATCCGACTCATTCATCCGGAATGCCTTGTTGATCACCGCCAAAACAAGAAGTCCTATGATAAACATAATCACGCCGATGGCATTCGCCCGGCCGTACCGGTAATCCATAAGGTTGTTTACCAGCAGTATGGACAAGCTCATGGTATCATCTCCGGGGCCGCCCGCTGTGGTCAGGGAAATCTGTTCATACATTGTAATACGGGCGGTAAGAGAACAGATAATACTGGTGCCGATGGCGTTTCGACACAGGGGAAGCTGAATGTATCTCACCAGCTTCCAGCCCTCAGCCCCATCAATTTTCGCAGCCTCGATCCATTCCTGAGGAATATTCATCAAATCGCCCAGCACCACAAGAGTGACGATGACCGCATAGAACAGCCATGTCAGGGTAATGCTCCAAAACGCCCAGGGCGAGCTGTAGAACCATGCCACATTAAAGTCGGGGTTGAAAAAACGGATAATGCGGTTTAGCACACCGAAATCATTATTGAATATGAAGCGGTATATCATTGCCCATGCGGCTGCCGAAATCACATTCGGCACCATGAACACCGCTCTGGTAAATCTCCAGCCCACCGGCTTGTTATAGAGAATAAACGCTACCAGCGTTCCAAATCCGACATGCAGGGTCATTGCGATAAGTCCCCAGGCCAGCAGGTTTTTCAGGGAGATTAAAAAGGCATCTCCTTTAAACAAATTAATGTAATTATTCAGGCCATTGAATTTTGGACTGTTGAACCCGTCCCAGGAGGTGAACGAGGTCACAAATACCTGGATAATGGGCACCATATAAAACATCAAAAATATAATGACCGTGGGAAGCAAAAACAGATAAATCCATTTATAATTTTTTCGTTCCTGCCAGCCTGGTTTCTTCCGCATACCCTTAGCTCCTTTCCGCTAAAAAGCTAATCCATATTTATTCAGCGGTAGCCTCTACCGCTCTGTCCGTCAGCTCCTGGCAGAACTGCTCGGGAGTATAGGTTCCGTCCGCCAGAGAGGGAAGCAGCCTTCCGAAATCACTGTTTGCAACAGAAGAAGGAATCACGTCAAGGATGCAGGGTGCAAACACTGTATTTTCATTGGTATCTGCTCCCAGATCCGCAAGCACCTGTGTTTCTGCCTGCTGTGCCGTGAAGTTCTCAGAATATGTGAGGTTTGGAGCGTCTCCGCCCTCTGCAAGCAGATAAGCCTCGATTTCCTCAGGAGAGTTGATAAACTCCAAAAATGCCAATGCCAGCTCAATTTCTTCCTCGCTTGCGGAAGCGGAAATCCACCACTCACCGTAGGATCTTGTGGTTGCAATTCCAATATCTCCGGGGAACAGGGCTGCACGCACATTTGCACCGTCAAAGCCGTTGCTCCAGTTTGCGGATGCAGTCTCCTCAAAGTCTGCGGACATCCAGGGGCCGTTGGAAATCAAAGCTGCCTGTCCGCTCATAAAGGAGTTTGCCGCGTCTGCATAGGTCGCTCCGATGGAGTTGGAGGCTGCATTGTTCTGAAGAAGCTGCTGCAGCTTGGTCACGCCTGTAATAATTGCCGGCTGATTGAAATCTGTGATCTTGACATCCGTTCCCGCCTGAAGAAGATCAACGCCGCCGTCCTCAGCCGCAATAAAGGCTGTCAGGAAAAGAGCGCTTACCCAGCCGTTCTCTGCAGTGGAAAATGCAATCTTCTGATCGCCGATATCGGCAATAAACTCATCCATGGTCATTTCGCTCACATCACCGGAGGGCTCCCACATTGCGCTGTTGTAGAAAAATCCGGTAGGACGCACGGTAGCCAAGGGCATAGTGTAAATGCTGCCGTCCTCCTGTGTGTTGAAGTCAATGGCATCATCTAAAAGAATCTCCTTAATCTCGGGCTTGCTGTCAAGCCAGCCGCTCAGATCGTAAGCCATTCCGTTGGGTATCACCACATTGGTAATCCAGTCTGTGTCGCCGCCCTGTACAAGCACAGGAAGCATATTCTGCTGTGCAAGCTGTTTTAATCTATCCTTAAATCCATCCTCCGGCGTAGCCTCAAGATTGATTTTATAGACGCCTTCATATTTCTCATTAAAGCGCTCCACCTGGGGCTCAAAGAATACAGCTCCCACGTTTTCTCCTGTCTTATAGGAAGGGATGGTCACCTCAATCAGTTCTCCCGTACCTGCCGTTTCTGTCTGGGCAGCTTCTGTTCCGGCAGTAGTCTCAGCGGGAGCTGAAGAAGATGTGGTGTTCGTTTCAGCCGGCTGGCTGCCGCATGCCGAAAGCAGCATTCCTGCCGCCAGAGCAAGTGCTAAAGCTTTTCTTTTCATAAATAATCCTCCTTAAATGTTGTGTGTTCAAATCTACATTCTTACCCGGAATATGAGAAGTCCTTTCGAAAACGTTTTTGCATCAGGCCTTTATTAACGCCGTGGCATGTCCGGCATTTTTTGACCGCATATGCCACAGCTTAATTTAAGCAAGCCCTTTTTCGATGTTTTGCACGCTTTCCCTCTCCAGTATCCTGTAGGGAAGTATGATATGGCCCATCTTTGCTTTCTTTGTCATAATCTCGTGGAGAAACCTTGCTCCGGCGAAACCGCTTTCCTTCATATCCTGTGCGACAGTGGTGAGGGGCGGGGTTGTATATCCGGTGATTGGGATTCCATCAAAACCGGTAATGGAAAAATCCTCTGGCACTCGGTATCCGCATTCCTTTACTGCGCTCAGCACCCCAAGCGCCATTATGTCGCTGAAGCACAAAAATGCAGTATGTCTGGATGTTCCGTTTTCCTTCAGGTATTCCTTGACCCGGCTGTAGGCAATTTCCTCACTGAAGTCGCAGTACAGGACATTGTCCCGCGTAAGCCTTCTCCCTGCCTTTTCCAGCGCGGCATAGACGCCTGTCAATCGCTCTACATTAACTGCCGCATTCTTCTTGCCGCTAATCACCAGGATATCCTTGTGTCCGTTTTTGATCAGAAGCTCTGTAATTTCCTGGCCGGCAGCCACGTTGTCGATGGAAACCCATCCCGCCTTTTTTCCCGGCAGCTCTACGTCAATAGCCACACAGGGTATTTCCGTAGTCTCCATCAATTCGCTGAAATAAGCGTCCTCCATTGTAACTCCGCTTAAGATTACGCCCGCTACACTGTGTTCCACACAGAATCTCTTGTAGGACATCTGCCTTTGGTGGGCGGAATCCGTTGCATACACCGCCACCTCAAGCCCCGACGAGCAGGCATAGGAGTAAACTCCCTGCATCAAGGTGAACATAAGGTTTTCCTTGGGGTTGTTTTCCAAAAGACCGGATATGATCAAAGCAATATTCCTCTTATTTTTGGAGGACAGATTTCTGGCGCTTAAATTCGGCGAGTAATCCAGCTGCTCCGCCGCCTCAAATATCCGTTTCTTCGTTTCGGGCTTTATGTCCTTATAACCATTAAACGCCCGGGAAACAGTTCCAATGGAGACCCCTGCTCTCCTGGCCACATCTCTGATGGATCCTGACAAAAGATCTTCTCCTTCCGAAAAGGTTTTTGTAGTTTAGTATAAATATACTATGTTTTTTTATTATTGTAAAGAGTTTTGTGCTTTTTTTATTATTTTCTTTTTTATTCACCCCTTTTTGGTGTACAATGCTGTATGCTTATGGCGTTTCCCATGCTTTTTTCGGCGGTTTTCCCTATTTATATCCCAAGACTTCCTGCAATATCTCTAAAACCGTAAAAATACGCCCCTAATTATCTGCAATTCACGCACTACATAAATATTGCAAACAAATAGAGGCGATTTCTTTGAAAATCCTGTATGCTTCCCCTTTATGCGGGTACCTACTCCGAATATGTTTCTGTTGTCTCTGTGCCCTGGGTCGTTTCTGTCTCCTGGGTCGTTCCGGCAGCTTCCGTTGTTTCTGCCGCTTCTGTTGTGTCAGCAGTCTCTGAGGTCTGGGTTTCTATGGTCAGGTAATTGAGATTACCCTTGCTGTCCTCCACTTCAATTCCTGCGCTGATCTCCTCCATATAGGCAGTCATGGTTTCGCTCAAAAGAGTGCTTCGAACGCTCAGCTTCCACGCCGGATCATTTTGGCCCACATAGTACATCACATAGGTATAGCCATCGTCCTCGGAGGTGATGGAAACAGTATCTCCTGCAGCTCTGTCCTCCTCGAACAGCCACTGATCCAGATCGTCCGGCAGGCCTCCTTTGGTAATTCCTTCATACAGTCCTCCGTTTCCGGCGGTGGAGGTATCTATGCTGTACTGTTCGCAAAGGGCTCCAAAGGTTTCCTCTGTGGCCTCTCCAGAAGCCCACTCATCCAAAAGGGCCTGTCCGTCCTCTTCCTGCGTAATCAGTACACGCACATCCACAGACGGGGTTTCATCCAGATAACGCTCCTCAAAGGCCAGCACGAAATAGCGGTTATTGTCAGCGTCCTCAATAATCGTGGTGTCTCCCGCTGCTCTGGAAGCGTCGAACAGCCAGTCCTGGGTCAGAACGTTTGCGCTTGCTCTCTGTACATTTTCCCGCAGCTCGCCGTCCTGGGCCACCGTCTCCTGGGCCTCCTGGGCAAGAGCCTGTGCCTCTTCCATAGCTGCTGCTATCTCAGCCTCAGAGGGCTCATACTCCTCTTCCGTCCCGGTCTCATCCGCCGCGCTCTCCTGAGCGGCGTCAGTCTCCGTGGAAGCCTGGGTATCCTCTGCAGACGCAGCGTCCTCCCCAGAGGACTCTTCCTCTGCGGATGTCTCTTCTGCCGGATCCGCCAGCTCAGTGGGCTCCGTGGGAAGCTGGGCTTCAATGGTTACGATCCGGTAATCCACAGAATCGTAGGAATCCCTGTTCTCCTCGTAGTAGCTTTGGATCTCCTCCTCAGAAGGGGCTCTTTCCTCGGCAACCTGCTCGTAATACTGGTTGATTACCATGGCCTCCTTCACAAAATCCGATATCCTGCTCAAGGTGGCATAGGAACCATAAAGCTGGCGCACATAATCTCTGGTGGTCAGCCCCGCCTCCGACGCCGCACTCTCTATGGATTCCTCAAAATCCGCGTATTCTTCTGTGGTATCATAGGTAAAACCCGCAGCCTCCGCCTGATCCTTCAGGGCTTTGCTGCTGATCAGATTTTCCACTGCCAACTGCTCAAAGTAGTCCTGCCAGGTAAGGGTTTCAGAATACATCTGTGTGGAAAGATCTCCTGAGAGATCCAGTCCAAAATAGGACATATAGGTGCCATACTGCGCCAGATAATTATTTCTTGCAATATTATAAGCATAATCAAATTCCACCCTGGTGACATTTTCTCCGCCCACCTTTATAAAGGTTCCCCGGGTGGCCATGAGGGTCCGGATAGGGAAGGAGGCGATCAGACATACCAAAGCTGCCACGATCACGATTCCCACAGCAGTCATGATACGCCTT
>NZ_CEWDFQ010000081.1:0-10623 GCF_982438285.1 Acetatifactor sp.
TTATTACTCACTGCAGCGGTGGCGGTCGGCGTCCTGGCTGGCTGCCAAGATACGGCTCAGACAGACGCAAACGGCGGACAGACAGCCTCAGGGGGCACGGAGGCGACAGGAAACGGAGACGGAGAAATAAAAGAGTTTACCGCATTCTTTGCAGTCCCCGGCTCAGAGATCAATGATGACAATGAAATTATGCTGATGCTTGGGGAGTTGACCGGAGCTACCTGCAAGGAGACATGGCTGACCGGACAGACTGCACAGGAGGCGGTGGGAACCCTGATTGCCGGGGGAGAATATCCGGATTTCATTGACGGCGGCGACGGCATGGCCCAGCTGTATGAGGCGGGGGCGCTGATTCCACTGGATGACTATATTGATCAATATCCCAATATCAAGGAGTTTTTGACAGAGGAGGAATGGGATAAGCTTCGCCAGGATGATGGACATATTTATTGGATTCAGCAGTTTGGAAATATTTATGGCGAGGAAAGGGCTACAACGCACAACGATGAGGCCTTCTGGATACAGACCCGTGTGCTGGAGTGGGCGGGTTATCCGGAAATATATACCATGGATCAATATTTTGATCTGATTGAATCCTACAATGAAGCGAATCCTACTATGGAAGGGGGAATGGAAAACATTCCGTATACCATTCTCTGTGATGACTGGCGTTATTTCTGTCTGGAGAATGCGCCTCAGTTTTTGGATGGCTATCCCAACGATGGTTCCGTAATTGTAGATCCGAAGGAGCTAAAGATTATCGACTATAATACCACACCGACTGCAAAAAGGTATTTCCAGAAGCTGAATGAAGAATATCACAAAGGCATTGTGGACCCGGAGTCCTTTACGCAGACCTATGATGAGTATATCGCAAAGCTCTCCACAGGCCGTGTGCTGGGAATGATTGATCAGTGGTGGGATTTTGCCTATACTGTAAACGATGCGTTGAAGCAGCAGGGGCTGGATGAGCAAGGCTGCAATTATGTTCCGCTTCCCATCACCATCGAGGAGGGCATGAAGAACCAGTGGCATAATTCCGGCGGTGTTTTAAATGTAGCGAGCGGTCTTGCCATTACAACAAGCTGTGAGGATGTAGAAGGAGCTTTGGCGTTTGTGGACGCACTGCTTGGCCAGGAGGCCCATGATCTGCGCTTCTGGGGTGTGGAAGGAGTGGACTATGAGGTGGATGAAAACGGCGAGTACTACCGGACCGAGGACATGAGGGTGCAGAGCTCCGACACAGCATACAAGGCATCCCATACTTGTACCTACTCCTATTTCCCGCAGTATGCCGGAACAAGCCGTGATGGCATCAACGCTATGAAGCCGGAGTACCAGGCTAAGGAATTCTACAACAGCTTGAGTGAGGACGTGCAGGAATGCTTTGCGGCATATGGCGCGGAAACCTATGTGGATATGCTTGGAACCAGCGAAGCGCCAGGTCCCTGGTATCCTATGTATTCTTACTCTAACAACATGACAACATCCACTGAAGGCGGGCTTGCATGGACCAAGATGGGTGAAGTGAAACATGAATATCTTCCGAAGGTTGTAATGTCCGATGATTTTGAAGCGGCTTGGGAGGAGTACATGAAAGTTTATGACTCCTGCGATCCCCAGGCATTCTTAGACGAAATGCAGGCGGAGCTGGACCGCAGGGTAGAAGAGGCGGCAAAATATAACTAAATAAGGCTGTAAAAAGATTTAAAAACAGGCAGATGTCAATGGGAGTCGTCTGCCTGTTTTTCCGAATTGCAAGCTCTGAAAAAGAGCGGAGAATGGAGGTAGGCAAGGCTTCTATGGCAAGAAAGAAAAAAGAAAAAATACATGAGCCCAAAGTAAAAATCACATGGAAGGAAATAAAGCGGCAGAAGGTTTTACTGATCTGGGCGGCTGTAATCGTTGCATATGGCATTGTTTTTTATTATCTGCCCTTAGCAGGATGGGTGATGGCTTTCCAAAATTACAGACCGAAGGACGGGCTGATTCATTCTCAGTTTGTGGGGCTGGCAAAATTTCAGCAGCTGTTTTCTGATGCCACGTTTCTAAGGGTGATCCGCAATACGCTGGCTATGGGAGTCATCAATCTGGCAGCGACCTTTATCATGGCCATTGTTTTTGCTATTTTGTTAAATGAGATCAAATCAAAGGGTGGAAAAAAGGTGGTGCAGACAATTTCGTATCTTCCTCACTTTCTTTCCTGGATCATTGTAACAGGAATACTGCATGATGCTCTTTCCAGCAACGGAATCGTCAACGAGCTGCTGGTAAGGGCTGGTATTTTTGACCAGCCCCTGAATTTCTTTGCACATCCGAAATTTTTCTGGCCTATTGTGGCATTTGCTAATGTGTGGAAAGAAACCGGCTGGAACGCTATCATATATCTTGCAGCGATCACTGCCATCGATCCTTCTCTTTATGAGGCTGCCGGAATCGACGGTGCTGGAAGGTTTGCCCGGATACGGTATGTAACGCTTCCTGGGATAAAGCCTACTATTATAATTCTTTTGCTGATGAATGTGGGAAATGTGCTGAACGCTGGCTTTGAAATCCAGTATTTGCTGGGGAATGGGCTGGTGCAGAGCGTGTCCCAGACGATCGATATTTATGTTTTAAAGTGGGGCATCAGCCAAAATGATTTTTCAATCGGAACGGCGGCGGGAATTTTTAAGAGTCTTGTGAGCATTATCCTGATTGTGATAGCAAATATGATTGCAAAGAGAAGCGGTGAAGAGCAGTTATTCTGAGAGCAAAGGTGGAGACAAATATGGGAAAAATAAAAAAGAAAAGGCATAAAACCTCAGTTTGGGATAAGCTGTTTACAATATGCAACACCCTGTTTATGATTGCTTTTGTGATTATTACACTTTATCCGGTTATCAATACGCTGGCCATCGCATTTAATGATGGAACAGACGCGCTTCGAGGCGGAATCTATCTGTTTCCCCGGAAGCTGTCTATAAAAAACTTTACGACGGTTCTGCAAAAGGATAATCTGATCACGGGTGCGTATGTCACTGTGGCAAGGACGCTGATCGGAACAATGCTTTCACTTGGAGCAAACGCACTGCTTGCCTATATCGTCAGCAGAAAGAGATTCTTGTTTAAAAGACAGCTCTCTTTGTTCTGGGTGGTGACTATGTATGTCAATGGCGGGATGATTCCGGTTTTCCTTTTGTATAAGAATCTTGGACTGACAAACAGTTTTTGGGTATATGTGGTTCCGGGTATGATAAGCGCGTTTAATATGCTCGTCATCCGTACATATATGAATGGTATACCAGACAGCCTGGAGGAATCCGCGCAGCTTGACGGGGGTGGGTACATGACAATCTTTGTCAAGATTATTTCACCACTCTGCAAGCCGGTTTATGCCACTGTCGCATTGTTTGTGGCAGTAGGGCAGTGGAACTCGTGGTTTGATGCCATGCTGTACAATCGCATGAGCAGTCAGTATACTACGCTGCAATATGAGCTTATGAAGCTCTTGTCTTCGGTGACAAACCAGGGCAACAGTGTGGAGGCTATGAAAAACGCGGCAGGAGCGGTAACACCCACCTCCGTACGGGCAGCGGCTACGATTTTGACCATGCTGCCAATCATCTGTCTGTATCCATTTTTACAGCGGTATTTTGTCACAGGACTGACAATCGGAGGAGTGAAGGAATAGAAGCTGGTGTGATAAAGAAGGCAGATAGAAAGGGAAGGCTATGAAACAAGGCGCTTTTTACACAGGCAAATACAGAAATGCGTTTGCGGAAGCGGGATATGACGAGGAAGTCATTGAGAGCCGGAAGAATGAGATTTTCAGAACATTGTTTTACGGCAGTGACCAAGAACGGCTTTATCATCCGGTGGGTGAGGATATGGGCTACATAGAGGATACCGGAAACGGTGATGTGCGAACAGAAGGCATGTCCTACGGTATGATGATGTGCGTACAGATGAATAAGAAGGAAGAATTTGACCGTCTCTGGAAATGGGCCAGAACCTATATGTATTTGGAGGAGGGAGAAAACGCGGGCTATTTTGCGTGGTCCTGTGGTAAGGATGGAACAAAAAACTCCCTTGGGGCAGCGCCGGACGGAGAGGAATATTTTGCGATGGCTCTTTTGTTTGCAGCCCATCGCTTTGGCAATGGAAAAGGTATCTTTAACTATGAAGGAGAGGCGCGTGAGCTGCTGCACACCTGTATCCACAAGGGGGAGGGCGGCTCTGAGGGGCGCAGTATGTGGGATCCGAATAACAAGCTGATCCGCTTTATCACGGATGTGGATTTTACGGATCCGTCCTACCATCTGCCGCACTTTTACGAGCTGTTTGGTCGATGGGCGAAAGAGGAGGACAGACCGTTTTTTCTGCAGGCTGCCCAGGCAAGCCGTGCTTACCTGAAAAAGGCATGTCATCCGGTTACGGGGCTTTGTGCGGAGTACGCTGAATTTGACGGAAGCCCGTATATGCCTGTTTTGGAGATATGGGGAGGAAGACATGACTGGTATTATAGTGATGCATATCGAACCATCGCCAATATAGCTTTGGATTATGAATGGTTCGCAGCGGATGAATGGGAGCCCGTGGAGGCAAAGCGGCTGCTGAGATTTTTCTGTGAGACCATAAAGAACCAAGACAGGGATGGTATTTTTGCAGTGGACGGCACGCTGCTGGAGGGGAAAGCGCTGCATCCGGTGGCAGTTACAGCCACCAATGCGCAGGCCGGTCTGATTGTTCGGGATGAAAACGCGTATGCGTGTATCCGCAGATTCTGGGAAACTCCGCTTCGGACGGGAATCCGAAGATATTATGATAATTGTCTTTACTTTTTTGCGTTTCTTGCGCTGAGCGGAAGCTATAGAATTTATTGAATTCCTATAGAGACACAGAAACAGGAACATACGACAGAGAAAGAAAGCTACCGGCATTTTTATGGAAGTGTTTAAGGCGGTATATTTATATATTTTGCTTTGAAGAAATATGCGGACAGGCAGTTGAACAAACCATCCCCACCCTTTATAATAATGAAGGAGCAAAGGAAATGTTAAAGGGGGTAAAGGATGAAAAAACGAAGCGTATGGAAAGGCATACTGTCGGCGGCCCTGCTGGCGTGTGCAGGCATTTATATCTGGACACAGGGAGCTTCCGGAGAGCAGATCAAGGAATTTACAGCATTTTTTGATGTCCCGGGGAATACGTTGGATACAAAGAACAAGATTAGGGATAGAATTGCTGAGCTGACCGGATATAGGTGCCAGGAAATCTGGCTGGTGGGACAGACGGCGGATGAGGCCATAGCTTCCTATATTGCAAATGGTGAATATCCTGATTTTATTTCTGGGGACGTGACGCTTTATGAGGCAGGTGCGTTGATTCCCATAGATGAATACTGGGAGGCGTACCCCAATATCCGCACTTATATGTCGGATGAAGCGTGGAACAGGCTCAGGCAGGAGGACGGGCATATTTATTGGATTCCGCAATTTGGCATAGTCAGAGACCAGGCGCCGGAGGTTTTGCACGAGGGGGAAGCGTTCTGGATACAGACAAGAGTGCTGAAATGGGCGGGCTATCCAAAGATCAGCACAGTGGAACAGTATTTTGCCTTGCTTGAGGATTATATGGCGGCAAATCCTTGTATGGAAAGCGGTGAAGAAAATATTGCATTCACCATCCTGTGCGACGACTGGCGTTACTTTTGCCTGGAAAATCCTCCCCAGTTTCTGGATGGCTATCCAAATGACGGAAGCTGTATAGTAGACACGGAAACCATGACCGTTAAGGATTACAATATAACAGCAACGGCAAAACAATATTTTGAGATATTGAACAGGGAATATCACAATGGGCTGGTGGATCCGGAATCCTTTACCCAAAGTTACGATGAATATCTTGAGAAGCTTGCCTCCGGGAGAGTACTGGGGATGGTGGATCAATGGTGGCAGTTTTCTTATGATGTGGGCGATTTTCTGGAACGACTCAGCGGCCAGGGCTGTAACTATGTTCCGCTTCCGGTTACCATAAGGGAAGGGATTGAAAACCAATGGCATGTGAAACGGGGGGATGATTTCAGTGTGGCAGAGGGAATTGCGATTACAAGGGACTGTAGTGATGTGGAAGGCGCAATGCAGTTTATGAATGATTTGCTGAGCGAAGAGGTTATGAAGCTTCGGTTTTGGGGAATAGAGGGGGAGGACTATAATGTGGATGAAAACGGCGTGTTTTATCGAACAGAGGAACAGCGGGCGAAGGCAAGGGATGGGGAATACCAGGCATCCCAGTTTTGTTACTATTCTTATTTTCCAAGGCTTGAAGGAATGAGTGGAGATGGGCTCAACACATTTCAGCCGGAATACCAGAAGGGAGAGTTTTTCGCCGGACTACCGGAGGATGTGAGGGAATGTCTGGAAGCCTATGGATGCAAAAGCTATGTAGATATGCTGGGAAGCAATGATAAGCCAGGTCCATGGTATCCTATGTATTCGCATTCTGATATGCTTACAAGACAAACAGAGGCAGGAAGGGCGTGGAAGGAAATGAATGCGGTAAAACACAGATATCTGCCGCAGGTTATCATGACAGAGGATTTTGAGAAAATGTGGGAGCAGTATATGACAGAATACAGAGCATGTCTGCCGGAATTGTTCTTTGAGGAAATGCAAAGGGAGCTGGAACGGCGTATAAAAACAGCAGAGGATTAGAAAAAATTTTAATCTGAAATTTTTCTGATTGAGATATTGACAAATGGCCTGCAGATAGACTATAGTCATACATATATAAAAAGGCAATGACGAAGAGGAGTATATCCTACCCCTTAAAAGAGAGAGCGGCTGCCGGGTGTGCGGCATACGGCGCTGAAAGGCCGCTTGAAGGAAGGAGGATGGAAGGTAGCTTCTGAGCCGGAGGGCTGAAAATCCACAGTGGGCAGTAGGCTCTCACGCTTTATCCCCGTTAACGGATAGGACTTTGCAGGAAGTCTTAAGAGGCAGTGCGCCGGATGAAAGGAAAAGCTTTTCTGAAGGCACTGTGAACAAAGGTGGTACCGCGTCAACGACGCCCTTTGCCGGTTCTCCGGCAAGGGGCTTTTTTCGTTACAGGAAATCCCGAAAAAGGAAAGGAGCAGGAAATGAGCAGAGAAATGGCAAAAACCTATGACCCAAAGGGCATAGAGGACAAATTGTATCAGAAGTGGCTTGACAAAAAATATTTTCACGCAGAGGTGGATCATGACAAGACTCCTTTTACTATCGTGATTCCGCCCCCAAACATTACGGGACAGCTTCACATGGGGCATGCGCTGGACAATACCATGCAGGATATCCTGATCCGGTTTAAACGGATGCAGGGCTATAACGCCCTGTGGCAGCCGGGCACGGATCATGCAAGCATTGCTACAGAGGTTAAGATTATTGAAAAGCTGAAGGAAGAGGGCATTGATAAAAACGACCTGGGCCGTGAAAAATTTTTAGAGAGAGCCTGGGAGTGGAAAAAGGAATACGGCGGGCGCATCATCGGCCAGTTAAAAAAGCTGGGCTCCTCCTGCGATTGGGACAGAGAGCGCTTTACCATGGACGAGGGCTGCAACAAGGCTGTTACCGAGGTCTTTGTAAAGATGCACGAAAAGGGCTATATTTATAAGGGTTCCCGAATCATCAACTGGTGCCCTGTGTGCAACACTTCTATCTCTGACGCGGAGGTGGAATATCAGGAGCAGGCAGGTCATTTCTGGCACATCAAATATCCTCTCATCAACGAGGATGGAACGGTAAGCGATACAGAATTCCTGACCTTTGCCACCACCCGTCCCGAGACCATGCTGGGAGATACGGCGGTGGCCATTCATCCCGACGATGAGCGTTATCAGCATCTGAAGGGAAGAAAGGTGATGCTGCCCTTGATGAACCGGGAGATTCCCATTGTCACGGACGCATATGTGGACAGGGAATTCGGAACGGGCGTGGTAAAGATCACCCCGGCGCATGACCCTAACGACTTCGAGGTGGGGAGACGTCATAATCTGCCCATTATCAATGTGATGAACGACGACGCCACAATCAATGAAAACGGCGGCAGATTTGCGGGAATGGACCGCTATGAGGCACGCAGGGCCATCGTGGAAGAGCTGGACGCCATGGGGCTTCTGGTAAAGGTCGAGGAGCATGTGCACAATGTGGGCACCCATGACCGCTGTAAGACTACCATTGAACCTCTGGTGAAGGAGCAGTGGTTTGTAAAGATGGACGAGCTGATAAAGCCGGCCATAAAGGCGGTGAAAACCGGAGAGATCAGGCTGATTCCCGAGCGTATGGAAAAGAATTATTTCAACTGGACCGACAATATCAGGGATTGGTGCATCAGCCGCCAGCTCTGGTGGGGACACCGGATTCCGGCCTACTACTGCGACGAGTGTAAGGAAGTGGTGGTTGCCAGAGAGATGCCGGATGTATGCCCCAAATGCGGCTGTACCCACTTTACCCAGGACCCTGATACGCTGGACACCTGGTTTTCCTCGGCCCTGTGGCCCTTTGAGACCCTGGGCTGGCCCGAGCAGACGGAGGATTTGAAATACTTTTATCCCACCGATGTGCTGGTGACAGGCTATGACATCATTTTCTTCTGGGTTATCCGCATGATCTTTTCCGGCTATGAGCAGATGGGGGAGAGACCCTTTAAGACGGTATTGTTCCACGGCCTTGTGCGGGACAGCCAGGGCAGAAAAATGTCTAAGTCCCTGGGCAACGGCATTGACCCGCTGGAGATCATCGATCAGTATGGCGCGGACGCCCTGCGTTTGACGCTGATCACCGGAAATGCGCCGGGCAATGATATGCGCTTTTATTATGAACGGGTGGAAAACAGCCGGAATTTTGCCAATAAGGTGTGGAATGCTTCCCGGTTTATTTTGATGAATATGGAGCAGACCTGTGAAAAGACCGGAAAAGACATAAGAGAGCCAAAAGCAGGAGAGCTTGCTCCTGCAGACAAATGGATTCTCTCCAAATTAAATACCCTGGTGAAAGAGGTTACGGACAATATGGAGCATTTCGAGCTGGGGATTGCGGTACAGAAGGTTTATGACTTTATCTGGGATGAATTCTGCGATTGGTACATTGAGATGGTAAAGCCCAGGCTTTACAGCTCAGATGACGAGATCAGCCAGAATGCGGCTCTGTGGACCTTAAAAAGCGTGCTGCTTGACGCTTTAAAGCTGCTGCATCCCTATATGCCCTTTATCACGGAGGAAATTTTCTGTACGCTGCAAAGCAGTGAGGAATCCATCATGATCAGCAGCTGGCCCAAGTATCGTCCGGACAGAAGCTTTCCCCAAGAAGAGAAGGATATTGAGATCATCAAGGAGGCGGTAAGAGGCATCCGCAATGCAAGAAGCGGGATGAATGTGGCGCCCAGCCGCAGGACGAAGGTCACCATAGTCAGCGAGGATGCGGATATTCTGCGCACCTTCAGCGAGGGCAGGCTGTTCTTTGCCTCTTTGGCTTATGCAAACGAGGTGATCACGCTAAGCGCTCTTTCCGGGCAGGATAAAGACAGTATGGGCAAGGATGCGGTGTCGGTGGTGATTCCGGGAGCTACGCTCTACATTCCGCTGGCGGAGCTTGTGGACATCGCACAGGAGATAGAAAGGCTGGAAAAGGAGAAAAAGCGTCTTGCGTCGGAGCTGGCACGATCCCGGGGAATGCTTTCCAATGAGCGCTTTTTGGCTAAGGCGCCCCAGGAAAAGGTGGAGCAGGAGAAGGAGAAGCTTGCAAAATATGAACAGATGATGGAGCAGGTGACCCTGCGCCTTGCGCAGCTTTCCGGAGGAGAGGGCAGGTAAATCCTTAAGGAGAAGAGAGGCGTCTTTATTTTGGAAAAAAAACAAATCAGTACCTTTGAGCAGGCGGAGGCGTATCTTTATGATATGCCCCGCTTTACCAGCAAAAATACCCTGGAGGATACAAAAGCCTTTTTAAAAAGGCTTGGAAGCCCGGACAGGGGAATGCGGATCATCCATGTGGCAGGCACAAACGGAAAAGGCTCCGTTTGTGCTTATTTGCGCTGTATTTTAGAGGAGGCCGGCTACACTGCTGCTGTGTTTACGTCGCCCCATCTGGTGGATATCAGAGAGCGGTTTTTCATCAAGGGCCGTATGATAGAGAAGGAAACCTTTCTTTGGGCTTTTCTTTCGGTATACAATGAGCTTGACTGGGAAGCCCTTGAAAAGGGAGCGGGGTATCATCCCACCTTTTTTGAGTATCTGTTTTTTATGGCTATGCTTGCCTTCTCCAGAGAGAAGCCGGATTTTTGTATTTTGGAAACAGGTCTGGGAGGGAGGCTTGACGCTACCAACGCTGTGGACGAAAAGGAGCTTTCCGTGATCACCCGGATTGGTCTTGACCACGTGGAATATCTTGGAAATACCATAGAAGCCATTGCGGGGGAAAAAGCGGGGATTTTAAAAAAGGGAACGCCGGTGGTTTTCTCCGATACTGTAAGGGAGGCTTCTTTGGTGATTCAAGGCAGGGCGGCCCAGCTTGGCATCCAGGCTTATCCGGTGTCGAAAAATGACTACGCTTTCTTAAAAATTAAAAATAAAAGCATTGATTTTTCTCTTGGTACTAGGTATTATGG
>NZ_CEWDFQ010000082.1:0-10596 GCF_982438285.1 Acetatifactor sp.
AACTCTTTTAAACTATCAGCAAAGAGTAAACAGTAATTACGCTGTAATCATTCCCGCAGGAACATGGCACAATATTGTCAATATGGGGAAGACACCGTTAAAGCTGTATTCCATTTATGCACCGCCGCAGCATCCGTTTGGTACGGTTCATAAAACGAAAGAGGCTGCAGAACAAACCGAAAAATATTGATTATTTCAGCAAAAGAAAAGCCCAGTATTCCATACCATATAGAATTCGGGGCTTTTCTTATTCCATTTTTATGTTTTCATCTGTATTCTCTAACGAAATTTCACCTCCCCGAAATTGACCCAGGAGTACGCCGCCTTCGGCTTCCGGTACATCATCTTTCCGAATCAATTGCTGAAGACAGGCATTTCTTTTAATTTCCATGCCCACTCCCTATTTTTGTGCAAATACACTATTGAAAATACATTTTTCTTCGAAACATTCAAGTCAATACAAAATGATACAGAATCTGTTGTTTTTACTTTAGTTTTTTTAATATCTCTCCAATATCGCCGTTAATGCAGATGGACCGTCCTTCAATCTCCTTTGGCGCACAAGCCTCTCCAAAATTTACACAGGCATAGACTGCCTTCGGATTCTGGTACGTCTCTTGCCAAAAAGGATACTTGATAATGCCAGGGGTGTTCATGCCTACCCCCAATTCCAGATAAAGCACTCGCATATTTTCATGCCTTCTGACAAAATCGCTGTACCTTTCCGAAGCCTGATACCAGCCCATGTCCTGGACAAAGGAATTATCCGCACGAAGGTTCATGGTCATAGGCTCGCCGCAGACCGGGCAATGAGGGATCAAATCTGTGGGTATACGCATATCCCTCTGCTGCTCCATCATTCTTCGGACTGTTTCCTCGTTGTCATAGGTCTTGTCATGACAGGGTTTGGAGCACTGCCACAGTCCGTAGTCCCCCTGGGTATAAAACAGCCGCTTCTTGTCAAAGCCGGCCTTTTGGAAGCAGTGGTCTACATTGGTGGTAAGGACAAAATAATCCTTATCTTCTATCAGCTGATACAAATCCTGGTACACCGGCTTTGGCGCGTCCTGATAGCGGTTGATAAAAATATACCGGCTCCAGTAAGCCCAATACTCTTCCAGGGTGTCATAAGGGTAAAAGCCCCCGGAATACATATCGTGAAATCCATACTTTTCTGCAAAGTCCTCAAAGTACTGATGAAACCGCTCTCCGCTGTACACAAAGCCAGCCGAGGTGGAAAGCCCGGCTCCTGCGCCGATTAAAACGGCATCCGCATGGTCAAGCGCTTCCTGAAGCTGCCCTATGGCAACTCTCATTCCACTTTCACGCTTCAACATCTGTCACCCCCAAAATTCTTTCATAGATTTCCCTGTCCATATCCTTAAATACATTAAATATGACGCGAATATTATAATCACCTGCGTCCAAAAAGGATTTTACTGTCTCCACTGCAA
Source organism: Acetatifactor sp. (assembly GCF_982438285.1). NCBI lineage: Bacteria > Bacillati > Bacillota > Clostridia > Lachnospirales > Lachnospiraceae > Acetatifactor > Acetatifactor sp. The sequence continues at coordinate 1,455 of NZ_CEWDFQ010000082.1, forward strand.
GTTCAGCCGCCTTCTCATTGGGAAAGTGAAACTCTCCCGTAGAAATACAGCAGAAGGCAATACTTCTGCAGTCCTTTTCCACTGCCAATTCCAGACAGGAACGATAGCAGGACGCAAGCAATTCACAATCCCGTTTCGTTACATCGCCGTAAATAATAGGTCCCACCGTGTGCAGAATATATTTTGCAGGCAGATTGAAGGCAGGCGTGATTTTAGCCTTCCCTGTGGGCTCCTCATGTCCCTGTTTCTTCATAATCTCATTGCATAAGAGCCTCAGCTGGATACCGCTTCGGGAATGGATGATGTTATCAATACAGGAATGGAGGGGATGAAAGCAGCCAAGCAGCGCACTGTTGGCGGCATTGACAATGGCGTCAGCCTTTAAGGTTGTAATATCCCCCTGCCATAAAATAAGCCTGTAGTCTGAGGGGACAGGAGACAAAAGGGCACTGTCAAAAACGCCCCGAAGCTCACATTCCCTGTGCAAATATTCGTCCTGTATTTCTAAAAACTCCTGGCTGACTGGCTTTGGCATACGCACATTCATCAGACCGCGCAGCAGGTCTTTTTGCTCTTTCTCCTGTGCCGGGATAGGAATTTTTTCATATTCCGGTTTCTCTGCCAGCAGTTGGCGGATCAGATAAATCCGTTTCTGGTCATGTGTCATGATCGTGCACCTCTTTCCTTTCTTAACTTCCCATCTGTAAAATGATTATAGACCGCATTTCCGCCCCTGTTAAGTACGCACTTTTTGGTAACTTACTCCCCACAAAGGTAACCTTTTTATATCCTTTGCCCCAAATCCATTAAAAAAACCGGCTGCTGCCGGTTCTGCTTCTTGTTTTCTTTTGCATATAGAATTATAATAGGTTCATAAGGACAAAAAAGGAATTAAGGGCATTTTGTTATAGTACTTGCCTTTTGGAAACAAATAGAAATTGGAGGTCTGTCGATGGAAAAAACATTGCCTGCATGCCCTGTGGAAACCACTCTTATGCTTATCAGCGACCGCTGGAAGGTACTGATCATCCGCGATTTGCTGGAGGGCACAAAGCGTTTCGGGGAATTAAAGCGGTCTGTGGGAAACATATCCCAGAAGGTTTTGACCGCAAATCTCCGTTCCATGGAGGAAAGCGGACTTCTCACCCGCAAGGTATATGCCGAAGTGCCGCCCCGGGTGGAATACACACTGACGGAAACCGGCTACAGTCTGAAGCCCATTCTTGACGCCATGGTGGAGTGGGGAACCCAATACCAGCAAAAATTTTAACAGAGCGGAAAATCAGTTCAGCTTTTTAAACATCCACACATGAGGGCAGCCCTCCTCAAAATCAGGAGCGCCGTATTCTGCATAGCCTTGTTTTTCATAAAAGGGCTCTGCCTGTTTTTGTGCATGCAAAATCACGGTCTCGCCTCCAGCTCTTTTTATCTGCATCTCAGCCTGTTCCAACAGCTTTGCGCCCAAATGCTGTCCCCTGTACTGCCTAAGCACCGCTATCCGGCCAATGACATATTGCTTCCGCTCCCTGTCCAAAAAGAAGCGGCAGGTTCCGGCCGCCACTTCGCCGTCAAATAGAATCAAATGCTTTGCGTAATCATCGATTGTATCAAATTCCTCTTGAAATCCCTGCTCCTGCATAAAAACCATTTCTCTGATTTTTCTTGCCTCTTCCGGCAAAGCGTCATACACTATAGTGCGCATTTTCGTTTCCTCTCAAAACCTTTTTTCCCTCACAAAGGGTTCTGTGACCTCCTGAGAAATCAATAGCTGATATTTTTCAGGATGCCGGTAAGCGTTGCCGTGAACCTCCTCGCGGCGGTATCTCCGCAGCGTATCCAGATCAAATTCCGCACAGTAAATCCCTTCCTCCTCCCCAGCCTCCAAAATGCAGGTGTCCCTGGAATCAGCAAGCTCCGGCAGATAGGCGACGCCGTCAAAGGCGGAGGAATGCCCGTTGCAGTCCGGCCAGCCTTCAGGATAATTACAGGTGGCAATTCCCATCATATTTTCGTAGGCTCTGCCCCGCAGCTGGGAAAGACGATTGATCTCCATAGGACAGGCATTGGGCACAAGCACGATTTCCGCCCCCTTCAGCATAAGGATTCTGGCGCTCTCAGGAAATTCCCTGTCAAAGCAGATCATGGCGCCGATCTTTACCATTCCCTCCGCTGTATCCAGATCCGTCACATAAAAATCATCTCCTGCAGTGAGCCTGCATTCCTCCCCAAAATCACAGGTATGCACCTTGGCATATTCCAGAACCTTTTTCCCATGGCGGTCAAATAGCGCCATCGTGTTTCTGGGAAGCGGCTCCCAGCGCTCCAAAAAGGTTACAGCTATAGCCATATCAAGCTCCTTTGCCAGACGGCCAAAGGACATAACAAACTCGCCGTCCGCCGAAACAGCCTCCTGCCTGAGTTTCTCCACATCCTCTGAAATCTGATAGCCGCTGCTCCACATTTCGGGAAACAGTGCGATATCTGCACCCTTTTTCTTGGCCTTGCGGCACCATTCCATTCCAATTTTGTGATTTTCCTCCCGGGAAGCTCCCGGGAGAATCTGCAGTAACGCCACCTTTAGCATAATGGATTATCCTTCCCTTTATATGACTTTTTTCAATCGGTTTTCCTCAAAGCCTTCTACAGCGTCCCCCTAAGGCCGATCTCATCCGCCCGTTCCTTCATGCCCTCAATGGCCTCCCGCATCACGTCATCCATATCCATGCCCAGCATCTCGCAGCCCTTTTTTATGACCTCTCTGTTTACCCCAGCGGCAAACGCCTTATCCTTAAACTTCTTTTTCAGGGATTTCACCTCTAAATCCAGCACGCTCCTGGAAGGGCGCACCAGACAGGCCGCATTGATCAGTCCTGCCAGCTCGTCCACGGTATAAAGGGTCTTTTCCATTGGGCTCTTTGGCTTTACATCCGTGCACAGCCCATAGCCGTGGCAGCTCATGGCGCGGATGTAGACCTCATCAATGCCGCGCTCCCGCATAATCTCCTCTGCCTTTTTGCAATGCTCCTGGGGATACTTCTCATAGTCCAGATCATGCAGCAGCCCGGCCACGCCCCAGACCTCCTCATCCTCCCCGTTAAGCCTTGCAAAATGCCGCATAATGGCCTCCACAGCCAGAGCGTGACTTAACAGCGCAGGCGTTTTCGTGTATTCCGTAAGCAGCTCCCAGGCTGCCTTCCTTTCCAGTTTCTTTTCCATTATCGTTCTCCCTTCCGAAGCGTCACACAGACCACTCCTTTTCCTTTTGGCTATTTCACAGCATTTTCCCCTTGACTTTTCCTGCCTGACACCTGTGTGTCCACAGACTGCAGATTTTGGATGTTTTTCGTCTCCATGCCATATTCTCCCGAAGCCTTCACATTTTCGAGGAAAATATTCCTATAGGGCATTTCGGGAAGCCCACAGAGATACACCCCATAGCCCTCTTGTGTATCCACTGTAATATTCTTAAAATAAATACCGTCCACCTCAGGGGTCGTCTCATCCACCTTTACGGGTGCATCCCAGTCAAATTCTTCCTCCCCGTAAAATCCATCCGCATAAATGGCTCCCCGGAACCATTTTGTGGCCTTCACTTCTCTATCTCTGTTGACCAGCGTACAGTTTTCAAAATGAATATTTCTGATGTAACCGCCTCTTCCTCGCACCGCCTTAATGCTGGCAAGGCTGAAGGTATTTTCAAAGGTACAGTTTCGCACAAAAACATCCCGGACGCCCCCAGACATTTCGCTTCCCACCGCCACGCCGAAGCCGCTTTTAAAAACGCAGTTCTCCACAGTAACATTGATGGAGGGGAGCCCTATACGCCTGCCCTCCGCATCTCTTCCCGATTTCACCGCAATACAGTCATCCTGGCTGGCAATCAGGGAATTGCGGATCAGCACATCCCGGCAGGAATCCACATCGATGCCGTCTCCATTGAAAATCCCCTGATACTTTTCCCCGTTTTCATCGCACTTGCTGTGCACGGATATCCCATCCAGCAGCACATTGTTACAGTAGATTAAATGCAGGCACCACGCCGGCGACTGGCGTATGGTCACATCCCTCAGGGTAACATTTTTGGCATTCCAGATACAGACGGCACGCCCCCGTTTCCCCTTATTTTCCTCCATTTCCAGGGCAAACAGCTCCACACCGTTGGCGTCAAGAACGCCCTTTCCCTCTATTGTAATGTTTTCACAGGGGGCTCCGTTGGTGTTGATCAGGCTCGCATAACAAAGCTGCATAAGCCCCTCAAAGGGACAGCCCACAACCGGAAAATCCCGGATATCTCCGCTGCCCTTAAGCCTTGCGCCCTCTTCCAGAAACAGCGTCATATCACTTTTTAAAAACAGGGCGCCGGTGACAAATTCCCCCTTAGGAACATACACAATGCCCCCTCGGCCGCAAAAATCTATGGCCCTTTGTATCGCCTTCGTGCACACCATGCCTCCGTCCGGCACAGCTCCAAAGTCTGCTATGTTAAGCCGCTGCATATCCGCTCTTTATGCCTCCTGCATGCTCTGTGCCCGCAATGCAATATTCTTGTTGAAATTAATTACATCATGGTCATAGCATTCATTCATCAGGCTGGAGTGCACCAGAAAATCCGCCGTGGCCTTATTGTTGGCAATGGGAATATCATACACCTGGGCAATGCGCAGAAGGGCCTTTACGTCAGGGTCATGGGGTGCAGCCGTCAGGGGGTCGGAAAAAAATACCACGAAGTCTATTTTCCCCTCCACAATCTTTGCTCCAATCTGCTGATCCCCGCCCAAGGGTCCGCTGTTGTAGCCCTTTACGGGCAGCCCTGTCTTTTCCGTGATCATCCTTGCCGTAGTGCCTGTTCCACACAAAAAATGCCGTCTCAGAATTTCCTCATTGTCCTGGCACCACTTTATCATTTCCTGTTTTTTGCCGTCATGGGCAATCAAAGCAATGTTTTTCTGCTTGCCGATAGTAAGTGTAATATAATCCCTTTCCATACCTTCCCGCGCTTCCTTTCCTGTTTTGACAGTCAATGCCGTTTTATCAAATTTTAACCTCTTTCCTGCCTTTTGTCGAGTCCCTGCATAGACGCTATTTTCATTTTGTCCGGAAGATGCTATGATAGAAGCTGCTGAGGAAATAGACAGAAAAACTGTTTTCCTCTGAAAGGAGCACACCTATGATCATTTACCTGATACGCCACGGAGAAACCGACTGGAACAAGGCCTTCCGCTTCCAGGGGCAGTCCGATATCCCTCTGAACGCCTCCGGCATTGCCCTTGCAAAAAAAACCGCAGAAGCCTTAAGAACAGTTCCCTTTGAAATGGCCTTCAGCTCTCCCCTGTGCCGGGCTCTGGAAACTGCAAGAATCATAATCGGAGACCGCCAGATTCCCCTGTCCACAGACGACCGGCTCAAAGAAATCAGCTTTGGTATCTGGGAGGGCACCGTAGTCCCGCCCCAGATGAAGGAGGAGGACTCCAATCCTCTCTACGATTTCCGGAAAAGGCCGGGACAATATGTACCCGGTCAAAATGGGGAATCCTTCCACAGTCTGTATCAAAGAAGCGCATCCTTTCTGAAGGAGAAAATTCTCCCTCTGGAAGGGGTCTGTGAAACTGTCCTGATTACAGGACACGGCGCTCTAAACAGAAGCATCCTAAACACCATAGCGCAGATTCCTCTGGAGGATTTCTGGCATTTTTCGCTGAAAAACTGTGCAGTGTCACAAATTTCACTGAAAAACGGTCATTTCCGCATCTTGGAGCCTGGCAGAACCTATGATTAGCGCCCTAAACCTCTATGAGCTCATTTCTCGCCCGGCAATAGCGGTATACCTTGTCGGTGAGCATTTCCCGGCGGTCAAATACAGCGTTGGTATGCTGGATGGCCGCCTTCATCTCTCCCAGAATTTTGTGCTGTACCGGATGAATTACCGCCTCGTGTATGCTGGTAAATCCCACATAAAAGTCCCCATCCAAAAGCGCTGCCAGACGCTGCCTTACGCCAGGATAGAAGAATGCAACGGCTCCGTTTAACCATCTCACCGTGGTAAGCCGGTATCCGCACATTCCCTCCTCCTGAGACTGGGGATGGATTTCTATGCTGATTTTCCCTTCCTCCTCCATAAAAATTCCATCCTTCCAGTCATAGGAGGAGCGGATATCCATGCCGTGATAAAGCCTGGGCGGCATCTGGGCAAAGGTATTCAGAAGGGCTCCCGTGAGAGCTTCTTCAAAGGATACACCCCATCTTTCCACCATGCCCCTGGTAACCTTCATGGTCATAAAATCCTCTTCCAGATCATAAAGCAAAGCATACAGCACCAGACCGATTTCTCCATAACTCCAATAAACGCAGTGCTCCAGCTCCTCTCTGTTTTCCCATATATTAAGGGGCCTCAAAATGAGCCTGCCGCAGTTTTGCTCATAACCCTTCTCCCACAGGGACGCCTGGGGTTCCTGTCCCCTGCTGCCCTGAAGCTTCATAGCAATTTCCGGCAGAACGCTCTGCCAGCCCTCCCGCAGAAAGCGCTCATACAAGGCGCGCACCTTCCAGCAAAGGATTCCGGAGTATGCAGGTGCCCTTCCTTCCTCTTTGCGCTCCGACAGAGTATTTGCCTGCAAAGCATTTTCTGCGGGAGCATACTGAAGCAGCACAAGCAGCATATCCTCCTTGACGACAGCGTCCTTTGCAGGCGCTGCATTTTGATTCATAGCAGCGATAGCCCCCATGACCTGCGGCTCCCGGCACACCGTTCCCTTTTCCACAAGCCTTGCCGTTTTTCCCCACAGCCGGGCCTGGTTCAAAGCATTGCGGTACAGTTCCTTCTTAAATTCTTCATAGGTCATAATCCTTCTCCTTTTCACAAAATTTTATAGTATAAAATGGGTACAATCGGCGAAAAGCCGTTGAAAACAGGTGTGACAGCACATTCTGTGCGCCATCCTGAATGAGAAAAGACAAGAGCCCTCAGAAAGCTCTTGTCCTAAGACTATCACAACACCTGGTCTTTGTCCAGAAAAATTGCAAGAAATCTTCTGCCGTATTTCTCAAATTTATATTGTCCCACTCCTGTTACCTGAAGCATCTCCTCTTTGCTTTTTGGCTTTACCACCCCCATATGCTCCAGGGTCTTATCGGAAAAAATCAGATATGGGGGCACCCTTTCTTCTCTGGCAATCTCACTGCGCAGTGCCTTCAGCCGGTCAAACACAGGCCTTCGCACGGAAGCGGTGCGTCCTTTTCCCCGAAAATCTGCTCTCCTCTTTTCTTCTGCAAAAGCCTCCCTTTGCCACAGCTCTTTTTCTTCTTTAGGAAGCTTTGCAAAAATGCGCTCTCCCTTTTGAGAAATCCAGTCCGATTTGTCTGTCAGCTTCAGGACGGCATACTGGTCATCCGTGGACGCCAGATATCCCTGACACAGCAGGTCGTTTAGTACACTCCGAAGAATCTGTTCCGGTGTGCCCGCCAGTGCTCCGTAATATAGGTTGTAATTCATGCGGTATTTTCTGATTCTGGCCGTATCTGCTCCCCGCACCGTATCCAGAATCACGGTGATCCCAAAACGCTGTCCGCAGGCCGAGACACAGCCCACCAGCGCGCCGGCTATCCTTGTCACCTCCACCGTCTCAAAGGAGGAAAGACAGCTGCTGCAGTTTCCGCAGTCATGAGTGCCCTGCTCTCCAAAATATTTTAAAATATAGTCTCTCAGGCAATGGTGGGTAAAGCAGTACCATGTCATTTTTTTAAGACGTTCTCTGTCCTTTGCCTGAACCACCGCCCTGACTTCTTCCTCCAGCTCTTCGTTTTCCTGACTGTTTTCAATCAAAAACTGGTTAGTGACCACATCCTGTCCGCCGTAGAGCAAAATACATTCTCCCGGCTCCCCGTCTCTGGCACAGCGGCCTGCCTCCTGATAATAGGACTCCAGATTCTTGGGCATATTGTAGTGCACCACGTATCTTACATTGGATTTATCAATCCCCATGCCAAAGGCATTGGTGGCAACCATAATAAGCTTTCTGTCATAGGTAAAATCCTCCTGGCTGATCCTGCGCTCCTCGTCGGAAAGTCCCGCGTGGTACCGGGTAACGGAAAATCCCTCCTCCTGCAGCCTTTCGCACACCTCCTCCACCAGCCTTCTGGTGGCACAGTACACAATCCCGCACTGTCCCGGATGTCTTTCAATAAAGCTGCGGGCAGCCGCGTACTTATCTTTCGGACTGTATACCCCCAGATACAGATTGGGTCTGTCATATCCGGTGGTCACCACAAAAGGCTCCTGCAGCTTCAAAAGAGAGATCACATCCTGCCTCACCTCTTTTGTAGCAGTGGCTGTAAAGGCTCCCACCACAGGCCTGGCGGGAAGCTTTTGGATAAATTCCGCGATTTTTAAATAGCTTGGCCGAAAATCCTGTCCCCACTGTGACACGCAGTGAGCTTCATCCACCGCTACCATGGAAATGACCGCATTTCTGGCAAAGTCAAGAAATTCCTCTGTCTCAAGCCGCTCCGGGGCCACATAGATAATGGAATATCTTCCCTGTGCCGCATACCAGAGAGCCTTGCGGTATTGTCCATAGGTGAGAGAGCTGTTTAAATAGGCCGCATGCACTCCTGCCTGGTTCAATGCCTCCACCTGATCCTTCATCAGAGAGATCAGCGGAGAAATCACCAGCGTAATTCCCGGAAGCATCAGCGCCGGAACCTGATAGCAGAGGGATTTTCCCGCCCCCGTGGGCATGATACCCAGCACATCCCTGCCGCTTAGCAGACTGTCTATCAGCGCCTCCTGTCCCTCCCGGAAGCTGTCATAGCCAAAATATTTCTTTAAAACCGCACGCTTTTCCTCTTTACTCATAAAGCCCCCTGAGCAAAGCGATCTCAGCCTGATACCCCTCCAGCTCGTTTGGCGTCTCCAGATAAAAGGGCAGGTCCCTCAGTCTTGGATGATTGATGATCCTGCCAAAGGCCGCAAGTCCGATCTCTCCCTGGCCTATTTTTGCATGCCGGTCCTTATGGCTGCCAAGACCGTTTAAGGAATCGTTTAAATGAACTGCTTTCAGCCGCTCTAATCCCAAGATTCTGTCAAATTCCTCCAGAACCTGATCCAGCTTTCCTGCAATATCATAGCCGCCGTCCCATACATGGC
>NZ_CEWDFQ010000083.1:0-10423 GCF_982438285.1 Acetatifactor sp.
TTATTCAGTTGTAACACATGTATTGTAAACCTACAAAACAACCCTGAAGATTTTTCGGTTACGATTGAAAAAATGGAGTCTTTGTGCTATACTTTATAGTTACGTTGGACTCTTTTTAAGTTAAGAAGGGAGTCCGTACAATGGGAAAAAATTTAAAAGGCAAAGAGTGTGGAAAAGGTATTTGCCAAAGAAAGGACGGTTTATATTTCACACGATTTTATAGTAAGGATGGCAGACGGCAGGAAAGATATTTTGAAACTTTGCCGGAAGCGAAAAACTGGCTTGCTGACGCGAGATACGAAGAACGTCACTGTATAATTGTCACTGCACCAGATATGACAGTAGACAAGTGGTTCGATTATTGGATTGGGAATATCGTTTGTGACCTTGCTCCGAATACGAAAAGAAATTATAGAGAGCGTTACAAATGGAATATTCAACCCGTAATTGGAGCTATGTGTATAGGCGACGTAAAGCCCATGCACTGTAAAGCGGTTTTAAATCGAATGGAAACAACCTATGCAGGCTCAACTATCCGACAGGCTTACATCACAATGGGAACCCTGTTTAAATCAGCAGTTATGAATGATATTATCGCAAAACACCCTATGAACGGTGTCCGATACACAAAACCCGTTCGGGCGGTAGATGATATTAAATATTTAACGGTTGATGAACAAGAGAAATTCCTTGAAGTGGCAAAGCGTTCCCACAATTATAGACAATACGCCCTATTGTTGGAAACGGGATTGAGAACGGCTGAATTGATTGGGCTGACATGGGATTCCATAGATTGGAAGAAACGTACTTTGACCGTGAACAAAAGTTTAGAGTATCGGCATAAGCAAGGTTACTGGCGGGCAGGGCCACCTAAAACGAAAAAAAGCTATCGAACCATTCCACTTACTGAAAAGGCATATTCCATTCTTAAAAGCTGTTATGACGAAAAAGACAGCCGAAAAGAAGCCGAAACGCTATCGCAAGTGTTAGAATACACAGACAGCCGAACGGGAGAAAAGAAGTGCCTTATCATGCACGATTTGGTTTTTATCAACTGGCGAACAGGTGAACCCGCAAAGAACAGCTCCTATGACACACATCTTTATAAGTTGTGTGATGAAGCCGGGATAAAACGCTTCTGTATGCACGCGTTACGTCATACTTATGCCACCCGCGCGATTGAACGCGGTATGCAGCCAAAAGTCTTGCAGCAATTATTAGGTCATGCAAGTATTAAAACAACTATGGACAGATATGTTCATGTTACGGACGAATCACTGGTAAAAGCTGTTCAGCTTTTTGAAGCAGCTACGCCCGCCAGTTAAGAAAAAAGGGCGTAAACAAAATAAAGAGAAAGGCAGAAAGCCCGTAAAACCAAGGCTTTCTGGATAGGTAAAGATAGATATGAAATTAGGAATCGTCGGTCTGCCCAACGTGGGAAAAAGCACACTGTTTAATTCTCTGACGAAGGCGGGAGCGGAATCTGCAAATTATCCTTTCTGCACCATCGATCCCAACGTGGGTGTGGTGGCGGTGCCGGACGAACGGCTGAAGCTGCTGGGGGATATGTATCAGTCAAAGAAGGTGACGCCGGCAGTGATAGAGTTTGTGGATATCGCCGGTCTTGTAAAGGGAGCATCCAAGGGAGAGGGGCTTGGCAACCAGTTTTTAAGCAATATCCGAGAGGTGGATGCCATTGTGCATGTGGTGCGCTGCTTTGAGGACAGCAATGTGATTCATGTGGATGGCAGCGTGGACCCTCTGCGCGACATTGAAACTATAAATCTTGAGCTGATTTTTTCGGATTTGGAGATTTTGGAGCGCAGATATGCCAAGGTATCCAAAACGGCCAGAATGGACAAAACCCTTGGGAAGGAGCTTGCCCTTTTGGAGCGCATAAGAGAGCATTTAGAGAGCGGCAGAATGGCAAAGAGCATGACTGTAGAGGATGAGGACGAGCTTGCCCTGCTGCGCTCCTACAACCTGCTTACATATAAGCCGGTGATTTATGCGGCCAATGTGTCAGAGGAGGATCTGGCTGACGACGGGGCCTCCAATGAAATGGTAGAAAAGGTGCGGGAATTTGCTGCGGGAGAAAACAGTGAGGTGTTTGTGATCTGCGCGCAGATTGAGCAGGAGATTGCGGAGCTGGATGAGGAAGAAAAGTCCATGTTTCTTGAGGAACTGGGCCTGAAGCAGTCGGGATTGGAGAAGCTGATCCAGGCAAGCTATTCCCTCCTTGGCCTGATCAGCTACCTGACGGCGGGGGAGGATGAAACCAGAGCGTGGACCATCAAGGCCGGAACCAGGGCGCCCCAGGCGGCGGGCAAAATCCATTCCGACTTTGAGCGTGGCTTTATCAAGGCTGAGGTAGTAAATTATGAGGACCTGCTGGAACAAGGCTCCTTGTCTGCGGCCAGGGAAAAGGGTCTGGTGCGGATGGAGGGCAAGGACTATGTGGTGCAGGATGGGGATGTGATCCTGTTCCGCTTTAACGTATGATAGACGTTTGCGAAACTCGCTCCGTGGTATCAGAAACTGGACGTAATAACCAAAATAAGGGTGACTAGCCACTGCTTCGGAACCCGTTTTTGGTTATTATGACCAGGTTCATGACTTTGTCAGCGAGTTTCCCAATTACCTATTTATCGTGTGACACAGAAAAGAGGATTTGTCTATGAATGCAGGAGATATTGCCTTTCCCCATCTGGGGATATACTTGGAAAACGTGCCGAAATCATTTACCGTGTTTGGATTTTCCATTGCTTTTTACGGTGTGATTATAGGCATCGGGGTGCTGGCCGGCATACTGATGGCGGTCCACCAGGCCAAGATAACGGGACAGAATCCGGATGTATATTGGGATTTTGCCATTTATGCCGTGATTTTTTCCGTGATTGGCGCGCGTCTTTATTACGTGATCTTTTCCTGGGATAACTATAAGAATGATCTGCTCAGTATTTTCAATACCAGAAAGGGAGGCATGGCCATCTACGGGGGCGTCATTGCAGCCTTTCTCACGCTTTTTATTTATTGTAGGGTAAAGAAGCTAAATCCCTTTCAGATGGGGGATACCTGTGTGCCGGGGCTGATTCTGGGACAGATCATCGGACGCTGGGGGAACTTTATGAACAGAGAGGCCTTTGGAGAGTATACGGACAGCCTCTTTGCCATGCGCCTGCCCATGGAAGCGGTGCGGAGCAGTGATATTTCGGAGAATATTGCGGCGCATATTGTGGAAGGGACCAATTATATTCAGGTGCATCCCACCTTTCTTTACGAGAGCGCCTGGAATCTGATGATCCTGATCCTGATGCTCTGTTACAGAAAGCACAAAAAATTTCAGGGGGAAATGTGTCTGTTTTATCTGGGGGGCTATGGACTGGGGAGATTTTTCATTGAAGGTCTGCGCACGGATCAGCTGCTGATACCGGGGACGGATTTGGCCGTTTCCCAGATTCTGGCATTGTGTCTGCTTGTTTTTTCCGTGATTGCGGATGTAGCTATTCGGTTCAGGATAAATAAGAAAGAAAAACAAAAAAAATTTTAAGAAATCTTAAGAAAATAAAATGAGGCAAAAAAGACATATCTGGTAGAACGGATTTTTTGAACATACAATATCTTGTATAAAAGCGCCTTGCAGGCATCTGCAAGGCGCTTTTTTGCGCGCTTTGTGTCAAAACTTTCTGGTTGATTTGGCTTGTAAAATGCAGTATTTTATATTAAAATCAATAGTAAAAGTGGGTGGAAGTGGTACAAAGTGTCACAAAGTGGTAATATACATCTGCTTTTGACTGGTGGTGATGGTATGTTCATGAGCGAGTATAACCATACGGTAGACGCCAAGGGCCGCTTGATCATCCCCTCTAAATTCCGTGAAGCTCTGGGAGAAGAGTTTGTGGTTTCAAAGGGAATGGACGGCTGTCTGTTTGTGTACGCAAATGACGATTGGAACGCTTTTGAACAAAAACTGACCTCACTGCCATTAATTAATAAGGAAGCGAGACAGTTTGCACGATTCTTTCTGGCAGGAGCTGCCACGGTGGAATTGGACAAGCAGGGCAGAATACTATTGCCGGCAGCCTTAAGGGAGTTTGCCGGTTTGGATAAAGACGTAGTACTGGTTGGCGTGGGGAGCCGCATCGAAATCTGGAGCAAGGAAAAGTGGGAGGATATGAACGCAGATGCGGATATGGATGACATCGCCTCTGCCATGGAAGGACTGGGACTTACCATCTGATGACGGCAGATAAAAGGGAGGTGCCTATGGAATTTTCACATTATTCGGTGTTGCTTTCGGAAACGGTGGAAGGGCTGAACATAAACCCGGACGGCATCTACGTGGATGGCACTCTGGGAGGGGGCGGACATGCCCTGGAAATCTGCAGGCGCCTTAAGAGGGGGCATCTGTATGGCATTGATCAGGACGATGCAGCCATTGCAGCCGCAGAACGCAGGCTTTCAGAGTTTCAGGACAAGGTTACCATTCTCAGAGACAACTACTGCAATGCCAGAGCGGCGCTTTCGGCCTTGGGAGTAAAAAAGGTGGATGGAGTGGTGCTTGACTTAGGGGTTTCCTCCCATCAGTTTGACCAGGCGGACAGAGGATTTTCCTATCGGTTTGACGCCCCCCTGGACATGCGTATGGACAGACGAAAGAACCTGACGGCCAGAGACATCGTAAACAATTATTCAGAGCAGGAGCTTTTCCATATTATCAGGGATTACGGAGAGGACCCCTTTGCGAAGAATATTGCCAAGCATATTGTGAAGGCAAGAGAGCAGGGGCCTGTGGAGACCACCTATCAGCTCAACGAGATTATAAAGGCAGCCATCCCCGCGAAGATGCGGCAGAAGGGCCATCCCTCCAAGCAGACCTTTCAGGCCTTGCGCATTGAGTGCAACAGAGAGCTGGAGGTGCTTAAGAATTCTCTGGATGACTTTATTGATCTGCTGAATCCGGGAGGGAGGCTCTGCATTATTACCTTTCATTCCCTGGAGGACAGAATCGTCAAGACTGCATTTAAGAGAAATGAAAACCCCTGTACCTGCCCGCCGGAGTTTCCGGTGTGTGTGTGCGGGAAAAAATCCAGGGGAAAAGTAATCACGAGAAAACCCATTCTTCCCGGGGAGCAGGAGCTTTTGCAGAATGCGCGCTCTAAGAGTGCAAAGCTGAGAGTGTTTGAGAAGGGGAAGGAAGAAATATAGGCAAAAAGGCGGATGGTTGATATGGCGCAGACGGCAAGAAGAAACACAACCTATACAAACAGAAATAGAGGAACCGGACAGAAAACAGGAAGGGCACAGGGCTCTTATGTGTACGGAAATACTGCGCGTAAGCTTGATATACAAAGGCAGCTTGAAGAACAGCCCAAGAGACAGCTCAGCCATGAGGTCAGAAAGAACAGGGACAAGGCCAGACACATGAATTTTGGCTATGTGGTATTTTTGGTGGCAGCGCTGTGTGCGGCAGCTTTTGTTTTGGTGAATTACATACAGATGCAGGCGGAGCTTACAAACAAGGTAGAAAATATTGCATCCCTGGAGAGTGAGCTGAATTCCAAGAAACTTGCCAATGATGAGGAGTACAGCAGGATTACCAGCAGCGTGGATTTGGAGGAAATCAAGCGCGTGGCCATAGGGGAGCTGGGAATGACCTATGCGAAGGAGGGGCAGATTATCACGTATGCCGCAGAGGGAAATGACTCCATGCGCAAGGTGTCGGAAAGCGGTAATTAGAGGTGCATGGTGAAGGAACAAAAAGCAAAGAAACTACAGAAATTTTCCATAAAAATGCAGAAGAAGCTGGTGGTACTTTTCCTGTTTGTACTGCTGGCTTTTGCAGGCTTAAGCGTAAGGCTGATCTGGATTACCAGAGAAAATGGAACCCAGTATCAAAAGCAGGTGCTTTCCCAGCAGCGCTATGATTCCACCACAATTCCCTTCAGACGGGGAGATATTGTGGACGTCAAGGGCACAAAGCTGGCTGTCAGCGAAAAGGTGTACAACCTGGTCATTGACGCAAAGGTGATGCTGGACAGAGAGGAATATCTGGAGCCCACCCTGCAGGCCCTGGGAGAAAATTTTGATCTGGACATGAGCGCTATCAGAGAGTATGTGACTACCCATGAGAATTCCTCCTGGTATGTGCCCCTTCGCCAGCTTTCCTATGAGGAGATCAGCGGGTTTCAGGCGGCTGCCCTGGAAAACTCCAATATCAGGGGCGTGTGGTTTGAAGAGGAATACAAGAGAGTTTATCCCAATGGCTCCCTGGCGGCGGATGTGATTGGCTTTACCACCACCGATAACGTGGGAACCTACGGCCTGGAGGAGTATTATAACGATACGCTAAACGGCATCAACGGCAGAGAGTATGGTTATCTCAATGACGATTCTAATCTGGAGAGAACCATCAAGGCAGCAGTGGACGGAAATACCATACACAGCACACTGGATGCAAATATTCAGAGCATTGTGGAAAAATATTTAAAACAATTCAACGAAGAATACAAGGATGCGGTGCGGGAAGGAAACGGCGCAGAAAATCTGGGCTGCATTATCATGGAGGTGGACACGGGAAATATTCTGGCCATGGCAAGCTACCCCACCTATGATTTGAACGATGTGAGAAATACGGACAGTCTGCTGGGTTCCATCAAGGTGGAGCAGATCACCAACGCAAACGGATACTACGAGATTCACAAGACCGATACGGTGATCAATGAAGAGACCCTTGCCGCCATGAGCGAGGACGAAATTTATCTGAATCTGAATAATCTGTGGAAAAACTTCTGTATTACCACCACCTACGAGCCAGGCTCCACCGCAAAGCCCTTTACGGTGGCGGCGGCCCTTGAGGACGGTTCTATCACGGCAAACAGCACCTTTGAATGCAACGGCGCCCTGGAGGTGGGAGGACATAGGATCAAATGCCACAGCTACGCCAGGGGAGGGGACGGCATTGTAAGCGTTCAGGATTCCATAGCCTGGTCCTGCAATGTAGCCCTTATGAAAATCGGACAGGCAATGGGAGTGGAGGAATTCTGCAGATTCCAGCAGATATTTAACTTCGGGCTTAAGACAAATGTAGATCTGGCCGGGGAGGCAAGGACAGCCAGCCTGATTTATACAGCGGAGGATATGGGAAGTGCGGATCTGGCAACCAATTCCTTTGGGCAGAATTTTAACGTGACCATGATTCAAATGATCACAGGCTTTTGCTCCCTGATCAACGGCGGCTATTATTATGAGCCCCATATGGTGTATAAGGTTACCAATGCAAGCGGCGCTACCGTACAAAACATTGAGCCTCGGGTATTAAAGCAGGTGGTGTCCGAATCTACCTCGGAGTTAATCAGGCAGTACTGCCGGGCTGTTGTCATGGAGGAGGGCGGAAACCTGCGCACGGGAAAAACCGCCAGGCCTGCGGGCTATGCCATCGGGGGAAAGACGGGAACGGCGGAGACCATTGATGAAAACACGCATAAGCGTTCTGAGGACGAATATGTGGTTTCCTTTATCGGCTATGCCCCTGCGGATGACCCTGAGATTGCCATCTATGTGGTGGTGGACAGACCGAATGCCGAACAGCAGGATGACGCCAAATTTGCAACGGGCATCGTGAGAGATATTTTGACGGAAGTGCTTCCCTACCTGAATATTTTCATGACGGAGGAGCTGAGCGAGGCGGAGATTGCAGAGCTGAATGAGAAGCAGCTGGAGATCACCACTCAGTATACCCAGACGCCCGAGGAGGACGCTCTGGAGGATACCCAGGACGGGCAAAGCGGGGAGGAAAATCCCCAGGACGGTACGACAGAAGGGGAAAACGGGGAGGAGCCTGTGTGGATGAGCTATCCCGTTGACCCTGATACGGGATATCGGGTAAACCCTGAGACCGGACAGAAGATTGATGAAGAGACGGGAGAGGTAATCGACCCGGATGAGTCGGCGCTGGGGGCGGACGGGCCGGTAAATGAAAATCTGGTAAACCCGGACAGCGGCCAGGATACAGGAGAACCTTAAAAAGGAATCCCGGGCCAAAAGGTCATACGAAAGATTGAATAACCTCATAAAATTGGGAATACAGTGTATTAAAGCCCTTTTTATGAGGTTTCGTATGCTTACGAATAATAACAAAATATTTCATAGAAAAAAAATCACAGTGGTATTTTTCATCTGTGCCGGGGTATTTCTTCTTTTGTTTGCCAGATTGGTTTATCTGATGGTTTGGCGCGCCGACCATTATTCCCAGCTGGCGGATGAGCTGCACGAAAGAGAGCGGAGCATCAAGGCGGCCAGAGGAAGGATATTGGACCGCAATCAGACGGTGTTAGCGGATAATAAGACGGTCTGCACCGTATCTGTGATACATAATCAGGTGGAGGAGCCTGAGGAGGTGATCGAAGTACTCAGCAGAGAGCTTGGGCTGTCGGAGGAATACGTCAGGAAAAGAGTGGAGAAATATTCTTCCATTGAGCGCATCAAAAGCAATGTGGACAAAGACGTAGGAGACAAAATCCGGGAATATGATCTGGCCGGGGTGAAGGTGGATGAGGATTATAAGCGCTATTACCCCTATGGAGAGCTTGCCAGCAAGGTGCTTGGCTTTACAGGGGGAGACAATCAGGGAATCATCGGACTGGAGGTGGTTTATGAGGAAATTCTGAAGGGAGAACCGGGCACCATACTGACGGTGACAGATGCAAAGGGCATAGAGGTGGAAACCTCGGGAGAGCGGCGCATTGAACCCATAAACGGAAATGATCTTGTGATCAGCATGGATGTAAACATTCAGTCCTATGCCACCCAGCTGGCAAGGCAGGCCATGGCCGCCAAGGAGGCGGACAGTGTATCCATTCTGGTCATGAATCCAAAGAACGGGGAAATGCTGGCTATGGTGAATGTGCCTGAGTTTGATCTGAACGATCCCTACGAAATTTCAGATGCAGGAGAGAACCTGACTGATGAGGAAAAGCAGAATTTTTTGAATGCTGTCTGGAGAAACGGCTGTATCAACGATACCTATGAACCGGGCTCCACCTTCAAGATTATAACGGCTGCCGCAGGACTTGAGGAGGGGGTGGTGACACCGGAGAGCACCTTCAGCTGTCCTGGCTTTATTATGGTGGACGACAGGAAAATCCGTTGCCATAAGGTGGCCGGACATGGAGCGGAGACCTTTGTTCAGGCCACCATGAATTCCTGCAATCCCGTTTTTATCACTGTGGGGCTCAGGCTGGGGGTGGACAATTATTACAAGTACTTTGAACAGTTTGGCCTGATGCAGAAAACGGGAATCGACCTTCCCGGGGAGGCGGGGACTATCATGCACAAAAAGGAGGATATGGGAAATGTGGAGCTGGCGACGTCAGCCTTCGGCCAGTCCTTCCAGATTACTCCCATACAGCTGCTTACCACCGCTTCTTCTATTATAAATGGAGGAAACAGAGTGACGCCTCATTTTGGGGTAAAGACACTGAACGAGGAAGGAGAGGTGCTTTCGGTTTTGGAATATCCTGTGGCCGAAGGCATTGTGTCGGAGGAAACCAGCGCCATTATGAGAAATATGCTGGAAATGGTAGTGTCGGAGGGCTCCGGAAAAAACGGTAAAATCGAAGGCTTCCGCATCGGGGGAAAGACGGCCACCAGCCAGACCCTTCCCAGGAACAGCGGACGCTATATCGCTTCCTTTATCGGATTTGCACCTGCAGACGATCCACAGGTCATCGCCCTGGCCATCGTAAACAACCCTCAGGGCGTTTATTACGGAGGACAGGTGGCGGCGCCCATTGTACGCCAGCTTTTTGAAAATATTCTTCCGTATTTGGGGATAATGGGGTATAATCAATGAAAGGATCAGGCTATGAGCAATACCAGTGTTGTATCGGTGATCGTATCCTTTGCCATCAGCGCGGCGGCAGGACCGATTGTGATTCCTTTTTTACGAAAGTTAGGATGCGGCCAGACCGTCAGGGACGACGGGCCGAAAACACATCTGAAAAAAACAGGGACACCCACCATGGGCGGCATACTGATCCTCCTGAGTGTGGTGGTTACCACTCTCTTTTCCATAGAGGAATATCCAGAGACGGCGCCGGTTCTGTTTCTCACGGTAGGCTTCGGGCTGGTAGGCTTTCTGGATGATTATATCAAGGTGGTGTGCAGGCGTTCCACAGGTCTTTATCCCTGGCAGAAGCTGGCCGGGCAGGTGGCAGTGACGGGCATTTTTGCTTATTATCTGCTGCATTATACGGATGTGAGTCTTGCCATGCGTCTGCCCTGGATGCAGGGCAGATACCTGGATTTGGGTATCTGGAATCTGCCCCTCTTATTTTTTGTGGTTCTGGGAACCGTTAACGGTGCAAATTTTACGGATGGCCTGGATGGCCTGGCCGGTAGCGTAACCTTAATTATCGCTGTG
>NZ_CEWDFQ010000084.1:0-10328 GCF_982438285.1 Acetatifactor sp.
TGTCTGAATCGCTTCCAATACAGAAAACAGCCTTCCCAGCAAGTATGCTGTATCTTTACTTTCTTCATTAAGTGCCATATAACATTCTCCCTTCTCCAGTTTGCGGTTATGAATCAAAAAAGCCTTTATCAAAGCGGCTCTCCCCCAGGTAATACTTCCCTGCTCTGCCCGAATCCGGATCAGCGTATCCGTATAAAGGCTTTCCGGGTATCTGGCTCCTGAAATAATTGCCTGCAGCGTCATGGCCGCCATATTGGGGATCGGAGATTTTTCCCTGGCTTTTTGATTTACCGTTTCAAACAGCATATCCCTGATACCAAGATACTCCCGCTGCTCCCAGGAAGGCTTTATGATCTCCATTCTCTCGTAATGCCTGGAAAGCTGTTCCAATATATTTCCGAAAGAATTCTCATAAAAAAATCTGACGGAAAGTCTTGCGGCGTTGGGCGCAAGCCCCAATATATAAAACCTTTGCTCAGGGTCTAACACAATCCCCTTCACCTCTATGGGACTTTGGGTTTTTAATTTCTGGAAAACATTTTTGATTTCCTCCTGATTATCCGGCTTTGGATCCACAGTAAAGGAGAATGTCTCCTGATATTCCTCCTTCCCGCTCTCCGCCCAAAACACAATCATGGAATCTCCAAGCAAAAAGGTCTCCTGCTTTTGGCTCAAAAGATAATTCAATGCGGTGGTGTAAGCAAACTCCGCATATTTTCCCACCGGAGCATTATAGCTTTGTTCCTTCCCATAGGACTCAAATGCCGGTGCATTAAAGGAAACCAGCGCGGCCCCGCTGGACTGTGCTCCGGGCACTCCCTTAATGGTTTTATGGATTCGGGAAATTTCAGACCTTTTGCCCGTCACAAGGCAGATTCCCTCCTGCCCCCCTCCAGGCGCATTCCGCCATTTCTCCCAGGCCTCCCTGATAAAGGGATCCTCCTGGGCATACTGCATTCCCATAGAGAATATAAGGTTGCCCCCATCTGTGAGCTCTTCCCATTTCTCCTTTACCTCACTGCACGCTTCAGCCTCATTGGGCTTCCATCTTTCAAAAAAAAGCCGTATTGCCCGCGCCATGTCTCCTTCCACATCTGCAAGCAAGGTCAAATGCTTTTCTTTTGCAGCCTGAAAGCACTCCAATACTCTTTCATTTGTGCCCGCCCCATCAATTCCCAGAATATATTTGGAATTATCACACAGAAAATTCGCCAATACCCCAGAGGAACGTGTAACCATCTCCGGAACCTGCAGATAAGAAGGAATCCAGACCTTCTTTTTTCCCCTCTCCTCTTCTTCTTTCAGGGAAATGAAACCTGTTATTTTTCCTTCTTTGGATAAATTGACTGCATAAGAAACCTTAGCCCGGCACCAGCCCTCTTTTGACACCCTTCCTTCCTCCGCCAGGTTCTCATAATGCTTTACCAATGCCTGTAAAATCACCGTATCACCTCGCAGTCTCTTACGTCCAACACGCCTTTTCTCATCACCGCTCTGAAAAACATGGGCTGCAGATTCCCAGGGTCCGTATAATCCATGTCATAAAGCATAAAGCCCAAATCCTTTTCCATAACCCGATCATAGGCCGTTTGAATCTCCCCCTCCTCGCACAGACAAAAATGTGCGGGAAACTCCCTGCACCCGAAGTACGGCATATGAAAGCATTCCCCCCTTTTCAGGCGCCTCATGATAATATCCTTGAATTTTCCAGGATTATCCGTTGGTTTTGCCTCTTTTGTCATTTCAAAATGTGCTTCGATCACATATTCCACATCGCACAGCAGCAAGGACGCTCTTTGCACAATCTCTGCCTTACTGCTTATGTAAAGAGGTTTTGGGGCTCCATTATAGGCCTGAAGCACATTGCCTGCCAGAATTTTGCTTTTTACCTCATTTCGCCGCACGCTGGTAAACTGAATCGGCTTTTTTACATATATTTTGTCAATCTGCCATCTCATCCCAGGATGCCAGTAGATGGCTTCCAAAATCCCTCTGGCAGCGGACGGGGTTATCACATCATAAGAACATCTCTCCACCTTCATTTCCGGTCTTGTGAAAAGCGCATAGTCTCCCCACACCCGGACCCTTACTCCCATTCCCATAATCCATGCTCCTTCCTGTACTTCACTAAAGCACCACTCCCTCCTTATAACATGCAGCGATATACTTCCCTGTTGTTATCTAACCGGCCTTTTTCACAAAAAAACCGCCGCTCCTGAATCCGCCTCCAGGCACAGTCCCATCTCTTCTGAGTATCGATCATGATCCACGAGCTCATAGAAATCCTGTATTTCCTGTGAAACAAGCCTTACCATTCCCAGACCCTCCAGTCTTTTCAGCTCCCGTTCATATACCTGGATGCAAAACTGTCCGGCCCTTCTCATCCCGCTTTTGGTATATCCCTGCTGCTTTAACTGACGCAAAAGCTGATCTGCTTCCTCCTCCCTGCCTGCAAATATCGTCTTGGTATTTTCCTCAATCAGCTTAAATTCCTTCCCCACCTTTGCAAAGTGAAATCTTTTCTGCTCAAACTCCTCTAAAATTTTCTTTTTATCCAGGCTCTCCCCTCTGAAGTGATACAGCATCTGGAAATACTGCTCTATTCCCTCCAGTGAAAAAATATCTTCCCCCTCTGCCAGCAGAATTTTCGCCACATCCGTCTGCTGCCTCAGACCCGGCATATATTCTTTCTCTTCAAACTGGAAAACGGAAACTACGCTCTCCTCTTTTCTTTGTCTGCCCTCTCTATTGCATCTGCCCGCCGCCTGTATCATGGCATCTACGCCTGCAAGCTGCCTGTACACGGCCCTGAAATCCAGATCAACACCCGCCTCCACCAGACTGGTAGAAATCAAAAGGCATTTTTTCCCTTCCTGCAGCCGTTGTCTGATTTTCTGCAGAACGAGGCGTCTGTGCCTGGGATACATGGAAGTGGATAAGTGAAAAACGCCCTCTCCCGCCAGCTGTGTATACAAAGACTGGGCCCTTTTTCTGGTGTTTACGATACAAAGAGCCTGTTCTTGTGTCTCCAGTCTTTCCAGCAGCTCTCTTTCCGTCACCGTTCCTATATTTTGAAAGCTTACTCTCTCAAAAAACCGAAACTGCTCCTCCATCCTGGGACACAGCTCCAATGCCTTTAACCCGCTTTGGAAAAAGGAATCCAGCGCCAGCTGCGTGGCAGTACACAGCACAATACTGGCTCCGTATTGGTTCACCAGCTCTTCCATCATTGCAATACAGGGCTTCAAATAATCGTTTGGGAGCATCTGGGCCTCGTCGAAAATAACAACGCTGTTTGCAATATTATGTAATTTTCTGCATCGAGACGACTTGTTGGAAAACAGGGATTCAAAAAACTGCACATTGGTGGTTACCACCACCGGCTTGTCCCAGTTTTCCGCCGCCAGCTGCATGGGATGCAGTTCCTCTGCGTCGGGAAATTCCACGTTGTGGTGATGCTCCAATACATTCTCATCTCCCAGAATTTCCCGAAACACCTGGGCATTCTGCTCAATAATGCTGGTATAGAGAATAACATAAATCACCCTGTCCATGTGATTTTGCACAGCATGACGCAGTGCAAACGCCAGTGAGGCAACAGTCTTTCCCCCTCCTGTGGGCACGGTCAGCCGAAACAGGCCCTTTTTGGCTTCTTTCCCACAGTCCAGACAATGCTTTAAAATTTCTGTCCTTCTTCCATTTACTGTGTCTATATCCTGATTCATCAGCCAGTCCGAAATATACCCTTCCAGCTTTCCCAGAAGCACATTCATATCTTCTCCGAAATCCCGGCCTGTCTGTCCGTTTTTCATAAATTTTTCCGTATCCAAAAAATCCGCATCCACCAGACAGGAATACAGCATTCTGATAAAAACGCTCAAGGAAAAATCAGGAGCCTTTGACTTTTTCACATCGAAGGGAATGGATTTTACTTCCGGAATTTCAATCTCCTTTTTATATGCCTGAAAGTCCTCCACCCTTTTTCTGCTTCTGCCTATTAAGGTGGGAGAATTGCCGGTATCCGACATGCTGCCATAGTCCGGCAGGCCCGCGTGATGTCCTGCAATGCAGTAGCTCATAAGTCCATATAAGCCCCCTTTTTCCAGACAGACCTGCGCTCCTGCACTGGAATGATCTACCCGCTTATTGCTGCCTTCTATGATTTTTTTCTGAAATTCCGCAGAGTATTTGCCGATGTCATGCAGCATACCGCAGCAATAGCCCCAGTCGCTTTTTCCAAACCGGCCTGCAAACATTCCTGCAAGGTTAGCCGTTTCGTTTAAATGCTCCTTTATGGTCTGCTTTCTTTCCCCATCCACATGTGCTAAATATTCCATAGAAATCTCCATTCTGAAGCTTCTTTTGGATACTGTCGCTTCAATCCCAGACAAACGACGACTTGTTCATCGAGATCAACAGCTTTTCCCTAATAAGCCATTTCATGTAGTATGTCCTATTACTATAACTTAGTTTTTCTGCGTTTCCGCCATTTAAAAAGCCCTGGCGTTACCGCTGCTCCACACACTGCTGTCGTTCCTCCTGCAATAACTATATTACGAATCGTTTTATTTGCCCAAAAAATCTTGATTGCACTTGCAGAAACTGAGACATTTGTAAATGTTTCATCATATGTATTTGTATCTCCGTTTTCGCCAATCGAATAATCTTTACAGACAATTCTGACATTCTGATACAAGCCCTCTGCAAGATTAAAGGTAAGCACTCCTCCATTTATACTAAGCTCTTCATTCAGTTCGTCTTCCTCAAGGTGAAGCAGTTCTCCCAATGACCTTCCATCCTCATCTACCCGGCTAACAGTGATTGATTTCATTCTTCCTCCATCATCAGAAGGAATAAGCGTCACAGTCTGTACATCCGTCTGATACCGTCCATTCGTCGCAAGTCCAGACGTAGAAACAACAGGCGCCGTACGATCCACAACAAATTTGACGCTGGCACTCTTTATATCGCTAAACGCATTGTTTTTTGCTTCGTCCGTTGATGCGACTACAATGTTATATTCGCCCTCCTTTTCAAACAAAGACTGGTCAATGGAATAGGTATATTTCCTCCAATCACCTTCTCCCCCCTCCGAATTCACGGTATAATCCGTTCCTTCTGTCAACTCATTTCCATCAATAGAAATGGTATGTTCCGTAATTTCATCAGCATTAATTTCAACAATTGCAATATTCTCGGTTACATTCTGAACATAATAATTATCAACTACTTCTAACGTATTTCTGTCAAGTTCAAATGTCGATCCATCTCGATTGACAGAAAACTTAAGTAGCACATCGGATCCATTCCTCGCCTCCGTATAGGGTGTTCCATTGGGACGGTAGAGATTCACTTCTGTAAATTCATTGCCAGCCTTATCCACAGCCGTACAGAAAATGCGATAGATGCCATCCTCTTCAAAGTTACTTACCGTATAGCTTCTGCCGTTTGAAATAGAAGAAAAAGAGCCTCCCTCATAGCTTCTTTGCTTAAATTCATTTCCTTCACGGACAACTGCAATGATCTCAGGAACAAATGCATCAAAATTGGTATCTGTCACAGTCATGGTAAATCCAATATTTCCATCATCATTATTAGCTGATTCATCTGTAATATTGCTGATTGTAACCACCGGCGGTGTTGTATCTACATAGAAGCTCTGTTCTGTAAAATCTTCCATGGTATTACCGGCTTTGTCCGAATATTCAATATCAAAGGAATACAATGCGTCCCCAGGATAATAAATTGTAGCTGTATGCACATCTCCATTACTCGACCAATTACTTATGGACGGAATCTCTGCCGACTGGCCATTATCAGTTGCATTCAAAATAATGTTAACTCTGCTCGTCTCAAAGTTATGCTCTGTTATCGTGAGCGTTGCTGTTCTTCCCTCCTGATAGTAATTCTCATTACGATAATCATTGTTGTCATAAGAAACAGCAAACTGGGGTAAAGTTCTATCAATTGTAAACTTGGTAGGCGCAAGCGATGAACCATACTCCGGCGCTTCTGCTGTATTTCCAGCTGCATCCTTACATGTGACTTCAAATGTATAATCACCATCTGCACTATATGTTAAAGTAGCCACATTAGCCGAGTCATCACCGTTGCCGCTTCCTTCGGTTTGTGACCATCCGCTTATGGAAGGAGTCTCACCATCTGTATTTGTTATTACCAATTCAACATTTTCCGGGTCAAAATTTCTCTCGTATATGGTAATGGTGGCAGTTCTTACTTCTTTAAAATATGCCTCTGTTCCATCTCCTGTAAAGGTTGTGTCGCCGTCATTGTTATCATACTGCACTTCAATTCTGGGAGCCGTTATATCAATCTGAAGCCTGATTGTCTGCGTACTTGCGTTTCCTGCATTGTCCACTGCATGAACCCTGACCTCAACATCATTGCTATTATTAAGCGTTCTATCCACAACAAATGCGCTTTGGCTGCTCCAGCTTTGAACCAATTCCTCATATGCAGGATTCTCATCATTAAAGCTAAAAAGCGTCTCGCTTTGTGTCAGTGCTCCCTGGCTGTATACCTCATAAGTGATTTCTCTCAAGCCGGAATAGGCTTTTGTATCGCCGCTCACTGGATCCGTTACCGAAACAGAAATGGGCACATCTGTACTGACAACGCCATATACATCTCCTTCTGCAGATACGGTAATCTGGGGACCAACATTTTCTATCGCCGGCATCACATCATCTATAATAATTCCATCGGTACTGATATATGTCACATTC
This sequence comes from Acetatifactor sp., assembly GCF_982438285.1. NCBI lineage: Bacteria > Bacillati > Bacillota > Clostridia > Lachnospirales > Lachnospiraceae > Acetatifactor > Acetatifactor sp. The sequence continues at coordinate 6,747 of NZ_CEWDFQ010000084.1, forward strand.
CCTACAGCATCAACCACCCTTAGATACACAGTAAATTTTTCATTTGCATTGATGCTGAAGTTTTGATACGGTATCCACTCTGTAACTGCATCCAGTTCCGAGGCAGAAAGAACCCGTGTACTGGACGTCTTGTAGTAGGATACTGTTTCAACAAAGCTGGTTGCATCATCGTAAACCGCTGATACCTGAAGAGCTTCTTTGCTCCATCTGCCAAAGGTGATTGCTGAAAGAAGCTTATCCCAAGTTCCCAGCTGTTCAACACTAATCATTCCTGTAGGCGCCGTCTTATCCACCGTAAAGGAGCCGGGCGTTACACTGTCGCCTGTGCTCACAGGCCCATTGCCGTTTTGGGCCTTATCGGCATAGCTGATCGCAAAGGTATAGTTGGCATCCATGTTATAAGAAATGGTTGCCACATGCACCGTTGTGTCTGCATCTTCTCCCGGAACCATAGTCCATCCGCTGATTAGAGTCTTTGTGTCAGCAATCACCGTTTCTCCCTTTGCGTTCGTTGCGGTGATTATAATACCGTCCGTTGCCGCCTGGGGATCAAAATGATTTGCCCTCTCCGTGATTTGGATGGTAGCCGTTCTATTTCCGTCAAAATATCCGTGTTCCACGAAGCCGCTTCCCGCCACTACCTTTTTTACTGGTTTCTCGTCTGCATAGGCTACGGAAATGGCCGGTGCCGTAACATCTATATCCAGAACCTGGCTTTTTTGCGACACATTTCCTGCATTGTCCGTTACCCTCACATTTAAGACAACGTTGCTGCTATTATTCTTGCTGGCTGAAACAGTCACTTCCTTTGAGAAATTTTGGGTTAGATCCTTTTGAAGCGGCTCTGTTGTATACTGGCAGGAGTAAAGAATTTCCCTCTGCGTTTCTTCCCCATCTGCCGTCACCCAATATTCCACAGTCCTAATGCCTGAATAATTACTTTCACCTTCCGTGACAGAGATGACTGCATTCACATCACTGTTGTAAACTCCAATTCCATTCACAACGGCAACGGGATTGTCTGGGGTGATGGAAATAGAAGCAGCTGTTTTTTCAATAATGTGTCCGTCAGAATTAATATAAATGTAATTGCCCGCATAGTCGGATACCTTCAAATAAACCACGAATTGTTTGTCTGGCTTTATTGAAAATTCCCTTTCATATGCGGTCCAGGCCGAAACAGCATCCAGCATTGCGGCGTTTTTAGGCTCTGCATCCTCAGTAACAAAATATTCTATTTTAGTCGGGCTGGTATCATCCTGTGAGGAAGCTTTTACATTAGCGGAATCTGCATTTCCCCATCGTCCAAAGGTAATCACATGAAGAAGCCTGTCCCAGATATTCTCGTTTACCTGTATCTCCGCAGCAGGACTTGTTTTATCCACCGTAAAGGAGCCGGATTTAAATCCTTCTGTTGTCATGCCGTTTTGCGGCGTATAGACAGCCGTATTCCCGGCCTTATCGATGTAATCCACAGTAAAGCTGTAATTTGCATCCCCATAAAAGTCAATGTAGAGCGTATGGGTCGCATCATTTCCACCAGATACAGTTCCTTCTGCGGTGCTCCAGCCGCTCATTTCATATAACCCATCAATGCTTACAGGCTCATATGTTCCGGCAGCAGCATTGTATCTTGCCGTTGAAACATTTATGACAGGAAGGTCTTCCGCAAAGACAGAGGTTCTTCCTGTAATTACAATTTTTGCTCTTCTCCCGCTATTGTAATAGGCAACCCCGTTGTGCGTCTCGATTGCTGCTGGATCTTCCTCGTAGGTCACTTGGATTGTGGGCTTTGAGCTGCTTATCTTAATTTCCTGCCTGGCGCTATACACCTTTTCATCTGTTCCAATGTTTTTTACATTACCGGCGTTATCTGTCACCCTCACATACAGCACAACGTCATCACTGTTATTCTCAGCGGCTGAAATGATAATGTTATTGTTCGATACACTGCTGTCATAAGAAGCTGTCAAATCTGCATACTCCGGATCTTCCTTTTCAAAAGAATATAAACTGACCGGCTTATCTTTGCTTCCCTTCGTAGCTATACCGTTACTTTCGATCCAATATTCAATGCTCTTGATGCCCGAATATGGAGCAATGTCCGAAGCCTTTACCTGTATTTCTACATCAGAGCTGTAAAATCCCGCTTCATTCGGCATACTAAGAGGCACCAGCGTTGTTGTCGGCGCCTGAGAGTCAAATACTACGCCATTTGTGGAAGCATATGTATAATTTCCGGCCTGATCCGTCACCTTTGCATAAACTACCGCTACGGAATCCTTCTGCAGAGAAAATCCATCCGCATAGGCATTCCATTTTGATTCATCGAGCGCATTCAGCATGTCCACAGCATCTTGGGTACCTAAGTCAGGTTTCACTGCTGTTTCCGTATCAATATAATACTGGACGCTTGCAACACCCGAACCGTTTTCACCATCATCGGATTCTATGGTAAAATCTATTTCATCTTTTCCCCATAGCCCAAAGGTGATGATGGAAAGAAACTTATCCCAGCCGCTTATTCCTGACGCCTTAATGGAGACGGAAGGCGCTACTGTATCCTTTTTAAAGGATACAGTCATCAATCCTGAAATAGCTCCGTCCGACATCCTCTTAATATAAAAAGAATACTGTGCCTTTTCACCATCACTTACCGCGGCATCAGCTAATTCCTTTTCCCACTCGGCATTGCTATTTTTTTCGTAGCTTATCTCATATCCGTCAGCCGCCTCGACAAATACATTGTCGGTAAACCAGTCACTGTCAGGGAGTTTCTTATCTCCTTTCAAAGAATAGTATGTCCCTTCCGGCTGCCATTCTTCAACATTAATTGTATAGGTGGCTGTGGCTTCTAAATAGTTTAAATCTTCCGCCTTCGTTGCCTGAATGATAACACTTCCTGCCGGATATTCACTGGAAACCGTTATTTCTCCCGTTTCCCGATTGATACCTGTCAGAATACTCTTATCATCCTCCATGATTTCATATGTGATCATTTCGGTTCCGTAAGCAGTATCTGCTTTTTCTCTGGCCGTAAGAGCTTCAATGGCCTGACCTGTATAGGCATTGATTGATGTCACAGGCTTTCCTTCTGCATCGACAAATTCAATCTCTTGGGAAGCCTTTTGAAGCTTCACCACACAGGTCGCTTTTCCGGGATTGTATTGTTCACTTCCCACAGATGTAGCCGTAATAATAACTTCCCCTGATGAGGCTTTTGCAGTGATGTTTCCATCCGCACTCACCTCAACAGCATCCGGATCAGAAGAGCTGAAATCTATGCTGCTATTAGAATCACTGGTAACCTCTAGCTTACAGCTTTCTCCGTATTTCAGCACTATGCTCTCAGGGTTAATTTTCACAGTGTCAGTTGGGAGTTTTCCATCATTGCCGGATATGGTGAAATTTCCGCCGGATGTGCTGGGATTTCCGCTGGATGTGGTAAGGTTTCCGCCGGATGTGCTGGGATTTCCGCTGGATGCCCAAACACTTATGTCATTCATAGGTATTGCGACCAAAAACATAAATAAAGCCATAATTGCCGCCAGTTTACTCTTTATATTTTGAATCGTGCTGTGA
>NZ_CEWDFQ010000085.1:0-10316 GCF_982438285.1 Acetatifactor sp.
GGATACCAGCAAAAGGCCGTAAAATACCAGGTTTGTGATGGTGCGGATAGCATGCCAGTTGTTTAGAATCCGAAAGAGGGGCCCCATAATCAGGTGGGTATACAAAAATCGAAACTCGGTGGAATAGCACCAGTCAGGGGATGCAAAAATATGCCCTTCCTGGGCCAGAAGTCTGGAAAAAATCATTTCTGCCGCCATATCCGAGTCCAGCCAGTGATCCTGGAAAAATAGATTCAGGATAATTAACAGACAAAGGGCCAGTAAAAGAAAGATATAAGGATAATAGGTTTTCAGCTTCTGTTTCATGGGAGAAGATTCCTTTCCTGGAGATTGATGTTTTTGGGAGCAATTTCAAGCTTACAGTCCAGCTATGGCTTTTGCCAGGTGTGTGCCAAACAAAAACCTTCCGGCCTCGTTTAAATGGCATCCGTCCAGAAGATAGCTGTTGGAATTCGTTCTGTTGATGCCAAGCTCTGTATAATTATCTAAGAAATGCACATCCATATCAGAAGCGGCTTCTTTGGCCGCAGCCACGTAATCTCTGAGGGTTCCTCCATTTTCACTCTGGGGGATGCTTCCATAGCCGTAATAGCTGGTAAAGTTCGGGGACATGATAAAAATATCGGCATCGGGAAAGGCTTCCTTTAAAAGCTTTACGCCAAGGCGCAAAGCCCCGGCATAGCTTTTGCTGTTATAGGGGTCTGCATCGTCGTCCGCCGGAAGTCCGATAAAGTAGTCGTTGAGACCGAAATTAACTGCAAAGCAAAGCCTGTCCGCCTCTTTTGCTCCAGGGGAGCCGCTGTCCAAAAAGGACTGCACTACATGAGGAAAGGATGTGCTTTCATTCTCATCCCAGGATGCGCTTGCGCCGCCAACGGCAAGATTGTGAACCGAAGCCCCTGAGATGCCGCTTAACACACCGGGAACAGAGGTAGAATCCGTGTAATTTGCAATGATGCTGTCGCCGAAGAAAATCACGGTCCATTGGGACAAATCGGGCATAGTCTCTGTGCTCTCCGCTGCTGTCTGCGCCAAAGCCCTGTAATCCTCAAAAAGGGAGGAAAAATTTTTCTGAGTGAGAAGGTAGGGGTGGTCTCTGTCTGCATTGAGCATAACCAGCCGGGAAATATCCTCGGTGGCCTCAAAATCCGTCAGATAATTGGCAGGATTGGAGATAAACCATTCCTGGGCAAAAAAGGAAAAAAAGTGAATGTTATCCGAACCAAGAAAAGGAGAAATCAGCTCCTCATAGGAGGCGCAGAGGGAGGAAAATTCCTCCGAAGAGAGACCGGACAAATACGACAGGGAAGGGTATGCCGGGATAACCTCAAAAATCACGGAAGGATATTTTTCCAAAATCATAGACAGCTCACTGCCTGTGATCTGTTCTGGCAGGACGCCCAGGTAAATGGTATTTATAGAATTGCCGGATTTTGCAATATGGCTTAGATATTCGTCCAAGGTGGAGGCATCTGGAATTTCATAGCCGGTCTTGAGCAGGGTCATGCCCCGATAGATGGCAAAATCCTCAGGATCGTACAAAGAGGCGGGAAACATGGAGAGTAAGACGCTGTCGTAATCCTGAGAGGAAATGCGTTTGAAATCCTCCCGTTTCTTGGCTGGTGTGGACAGATACAGAAAAAGAAAAGCTGCCGCTGTAAGAATGACGCATGCCGCCGCACACCGGAGAATTATTTTAAAAGGTGATTTTGTCTTTTTCATATTTCATCTGCCCCTTCTGTGAGAATGCCTCTGTTCCCCGATTTTACCATATTGGGAGAAAAAATGATAGACTAACTTGCTTCGAAAATACTGCTGGGGTATAATGTAGCATATTGAAAGGAACCGGTTATGATGAACAAAATAAAAATACAGCGCTTTTTGTGGCACTTTCTCCCTGTGGCGGCGCTTGTCATCTGGGGGGCGCTTTGCATCACCAATCAGCTTTGGTATGATGAAGCCTACTCCGCGTCCATGGTTTCACTGCCCTGGAAAAGGCTGATCTATATTACTGCTGTGGATGATCACTCCCCCTTTTATTATGTGCTGTTAAAGCTCTTTTATCATCTCTTTGGCGGGGATACCCATTTTTATGGCCTGAAGCTTATGTCCCTTTTGTTTATGACGGGGTATATGCTTCTGGGAAAATATTATGTGAAGAAGCTGTTCGGGGAAGAGATATCGGTATGGTTTATGCTGTTTTCCCTTTTGATGCCCATCATGTCCGTGCAGGCGGGAAACGTGCGTATGTATGCCCTTGCCCTTTTCTGTCTTACCCTCACGGGACTTTCCGCCTATGATATTTTTCTGACAGATCCGCAGGATGGGGGAATCCGAAAGAAATGGATCATTTTCTGCGTGGCGAGTATCTGTACGGTATACTGCCACACCTTTGCCCTGATTCAGACCTTTTTATTCTATCTGCTGTTTATGGGTGCTCTTTTATACAGCGGACAGAAGAAAAAGCTGAAGCCCTTTTTCCTAAGCGGCATTGTGGTGTCTGTTGTGTTTTCTCCATGGCTTTTGGTGACCCTGCGCCAGATGCTGCTTCGGATGCGCTATAATACGGGTTCCATAACGGAGCGGCCCACCATCTACAGCTTTATGGATTACTGCAAGGAGTGGTTTTCTGCCTTGGAAACGCCCATTGGGCTGGTGGTGTTCCTTGGCATGGGGCTTTTGGTGGTGCTGGGGTATTATGCGGTGGACTGGATGAAAAGCAGACGCAATTACGCTCCTGCGGTGGGAATGCTTGCCCTGGGCCTTACTGTGCTGTCAGGAGTCTTGATTTCCATTTTTATCAACAACTGCTTTTTAGGGCGGTATGCTTTTCCGGGCTTTGGATTTCTCATGCTGTTTTATGCAGTGGGAATGAGCCGGGCCTGTGCCCAGGACGATATTGGCGCTGCCAGAAAATTCCCCATACGAAGGGTCTGTATTCTGGCGCCTGCCCTTTTGTGCTTCGTGCTGCAGTATCGAAGTGAGCTTTCTTTGGAATATGACAATGGGCTTGCAGTCTATGAGGAGTTTGTTGCGCAGGAGGTCACGGAAAAGGACGCCTTCATCGGGCCTTATACCCATACTATTTTTCTGAATGTGTACCATCCGCAGCTTCAGTATTTTCTTTATGGCTATAAGCTCTACAGCCTTCCCTTTGCCAATACGGAGGCGCTGACGGATTTTAGCCAGCTGGAAAGCATTCAGGGGGATCTCTGGTATATCTGCTTTGCGGGGAATGAGCCCGATCAGATGGCGGAGCTGTACGACTATGAGGAGGCATTAAGCTTTCACTATATGTATTATGATTTTGTGATTTACCGTCTGGTTCCCAAGACGGGGCTTTCCTGAAAGGCGGCGGAGGTATTTTTGCATGAAAAAGTGGCTTATCTATGTCCAGGAATTTTATAAAAATAAAGTGTATCTGCTGTTCCTTGGCTTTTCGGCGCTTTTTTCCTATGGCTATCTGGTAACCCATTCTGCCATAGGTATAGACGATACGCCTTATGCCTATTATTTTGAGGAGGGGCTTTCAGCCATCGTGGGCAGATGGGTGCTGTTTTTATTGAATCAGGTGCTGGATATCGGGGATTATGCCCCCTTCCTCACAGATTTGGCAGCGGTGTTGATCCTCATGGCCGCAGTGACGGTATGGTGCGCTTTGTTTTACAGCATTCTGGGAGAGATGGTGCCAAAGCTTGGATATATCATGTTCGCCTGTCTGTTTGTGTCCTGCCCCCTCTTAAGTGAGGTGTTTACCTATTATCTCCACAATGGGGTTGCGCTGGGATATCTGTTTTGCGGTGTCAGCCTGTGCTTTTTTAGAGAGGGCTTAAAGCGTGGGAAATGTATTGGGCCTTTTGCAGGCTCTGTGCTGTTTTTGTGGGCTGCCTTAGGCTGTTATGAATCCTTTATGACAGTATGGCTTTTGGGGTTGTGTCTTTTTCTTTTGTCGGAGCGCTTTGCAGGCCTTCAAAGAAAAATGCTGCCTGCGCTGGGGATTGGGGCGGCAGCCGCAGTTTTGGCCATTGTGTTAAGAAGCCTTATGATTGCGGGCGTGACGGCAGTCTTTGGGCTGGAATACCTGAAAGAGGAGGCTGTGCAGCGGTCCATAGGGGAGATGCTTTCCTGGATGCTTGCGCCGGGAGCGCTTGGCGAGTTTGCCATGGTGTTAAAGCGGATGTTTGTCATGTATGGGGTGTTTGCTCTGGCCTACTACCCAATCAAGATATTTGTGCTTGCATCGGCGGTGATTGTCAGCTTCAGCCTTTACCGGAGCATGCGAAAGAGGGACCCGTGGATTTTCCTTTTGTGCGCAGGGGCTTTTCTGGCAGCTTTTTTGCTTGCATTTGTAGAGGGAAAGGCAACACTGTACCGGGCGGCTCAGTTTTTGCCTGTGATCTGCGGATACGGCGCTTTGGTGCTTGTGTACGCGGCCAGGAAGCTCTTTTTAAAGAAAGCGCCGAGGGCTGTGATTACGGCGTTGCTGTGCGTGATTCTCTGGAACCAGTGCGCGGATATGAACCGGTGGTTTTATGTGGATTACCTGAAGTATGAGGACGCCAAAAACACCATGAATCAGGTGGCCTATGTTTTGGAGAAGGATTTTGATACCTCTAAGCCGGTGGTATTTACGGGGACCTATGAGATTCCCAAAAGCATTATTGCGGATGCCTATGTGGAGTATAACTCGGAAACCTTCTATCAAATGCTTCGGATTACTTCTCTGGTGGACGAGCATCTTTTGGAAAAGTTTTATCGGGATTACGGTGTGTGGGTGGCCCAGACCCCTTCCTTGTCTGTGATCGACTGGGGCAGATATGCCTTTGACAGTGATGAGGAGCTGGTGCGCTTTGCCGCCATGCACGGCCATGAGCTTGTGCCCCTTTTAGACGGGGATTATGCTGCGGCGGAGGAATACTCCTTGACGCTGCCTGAGTTTCCGGCGGAGGGCTCGGTAGTGGACATGGGAGATTATATCATTGTGCATTTTTAGGCGGGAATATCACATGAAAAGAACGATATTGTATTTTTTCTTTGCAATGGCGGCTTTTGGGATAGTGCTTGCGGCTTGTGCCAGCAGCGGCATCTATTTTGAGACCAATGACGACAGATATATTACGGAAATATTGTCAGGAGCCATGCTGGGTGAGAGGGATTCGCATGCAGTACATATCAATTACCTTCTTTCCCTTCCTTTATCCATGCTTTATGGCTTGACAATAGAAATACCATGGTATGGAGGAATGTTGATTCTTTTTCTTGGCATTTCTTATTTTGCGATTCTTTGTGCTGTGTCCTGGCAATGCGCGAGCGTGAAACAGCTACCCTTTGTGGTGGCTGGAGCTATGGCTTTTTTCCTCCTCCATTATTACGTGCTGGGGCTTTTGCAGTTTACCTCTGTGGCGGTGATGCTGGCATTGGCTGCCTGGATATGCTTCTTGTCTGGAGCAAATGGCAGATGGCGTTATTTTGCTTTTGCGGGACTGTCCCTGCTATCTTTTTTGGTCAGAAGAGATGCGATGCTTTTGGTAATGCCCATGGGGATGGCTGTCTATGGGGGATTTTTGGTGGCCGAAAAAGGAACCACTTATCTGATAAAGGGGAAAAAGCTGATAATTCCGGTTTTGATTCTTGGCACCGTTATGGTGGTGGGATTTTTGGGAAATGCAATTGGTTACAGTGGAAGCGGATGGGCAGAATTCCAAAGATATGACAAAGCCAGAGCAAAGATATCTGACTATTGGGGAAAACCGGAATATGAGGAAGTGGAGCCGATTCTGGAAAAGTATGCGGTGACAAGGGCGGAATATGAGGCGTGGTGCAATTATGAGGCTTTGGACTGGGATATTTCGGTGGACGCTATCCAGGAGATTGAAGAATATGCAAAAGCGAAATGGGAGACGGAAGGGTTATCTCAGTTTTGGAGCGCCCTTTGGCGGCAATTTTGGGAAAATGACAGATGGGGCATTAACCGGGTTTCTATGATTATGTGCGTTGTATGCTTAGCATTCCTGCTTTTTACAAGACGTTTCAGGCTGCTTGTGCCCTTGGGAGGCCTGCAGGCCGCCAAGCTGCTTGTTTGGGGGTATTTGTTCTATATGGGAAGAATGCCCCATAGGGTGGTGATTCCCCTGTTTGCCTGCGAGACAGCATTTCTTTGGATGCTTATGTTAAAGGCAGCCCCATTAAAGGAATCTGAAAGGGGAAAAGAGAAGCAGTGGCAGATATGGCTGGGAAGAAGCGTTATACTTTTGGTACTTTGCCTGTTTGGTGCCGGGGCCTATTTCTCTGGAAGGCAGCAGTACCGTTATATAACGGAGCAAAATACGGGACAAAGGATTTTTATGGAAGGAATGCGCGAAATAGGGGAGTATTGCTTAAAGCGGCCGGATCACAAATATTTCCTGGAGTCAGTGGCTATGAGCTATTATAAGGGCAGCGCCCTGGAGACGGAAATCTATGGAGAGAGGAATTACATGATAATGGGGACGTGGTATTCCAACAGCCCGCCCATGGGAAAAGCCCTGCGGGAATATCTCTCAGACAACGAAAATGGAATTTATCTGATTGTTTACGATGATGCAACAGGAAAAGAGCATTCGTCGGTAAAATATTTGGAAGAAAAGACAGCATCTGAGCCTGTCTGTGTGGATTCTTTTACAGTATCTCATGGAGGCACATATCTGGTATACTACTTTGACGGAAGGCTGAGTCTGAATGGAATTTGATTTTGGAATGCAGAAATAGAGATTTATCATGGAATGGAAAAAAATGTTTAAAAAATTGGATGCCTTTTTTTATCGGGTGGATGGATGGCCTCTCTGGCCCCTGGGGCTTGTGCTGTTTTTTGTTACATTTCTGCCGTATCTTATTTTGGGGGAGGGAAGTGTATTTGAGATACACGACCAGCTGGATGAGACCCTGCTTACCTATGTGCTCAATGCCCGGCATATGTGGACGGGGGATGAGATTTTCCCGGAGCTTTTGGGCGGGATCAACAAAAGCGGCATGCAGCCCTCTGCGGTGCTGTTTATTCCCTTATACCGATATTTTAACACCTTTACCGCCTTTGTTGTGCAATACGCAATAGTGTGGGCTGCAGGCTTTTTCGGGATGTATTTTTGTACAAGGGAGCTGACGGGAAGCAGCATTTTGTCCTTTGTGCTGGGAGCTTTTTTCTGCATGCTGCCCATACAGCCTGTCTACGGCCTGTCTATTCTGGGAGTTCCCATGCTCTTTTTTGCCTGGATGTGTCTGGAAAAGAGGAAGCATTTGATAACGGCCTTGCTTCTGGTGCTTTTGTTTGGGCTTACCACCCATCTGGTGCTTATAGGCTATGTGGTGTTAAGTCTCTGGGCGCTGCGGCTTGTGTGGATGATATTAAAGAAAAAGCATAATTATTGGGTGTACGGAGGCTTTGCCCTGCTTTTGTGTATTTATCTTGCAGTGAACTGGAGCCTTTTTGTTCAGCTGCTTGTGGGGGAGGCGGAGTATGTCAGCCACAGGGAGGAATTGGTCAACTATGGACAGCCTTTTTGGGAAACGGTAAAGGAGGTCTTTTTAAATAGTGCCCAGCATGCGCCCTCCTACCACAAATATATGCTGATTCCCCTGTGCGTTCTCCTTTTATGGAACGGCATCTGTTATAGACGCATGGATAGAGAGAAAAAGAGGCAGTTTCTGCAGGCTGTGGCGGGGCTGACGGCCCTGGGGGCAGTCGCTCTTCTTTACGGTGTGTGCAAATCCCAGCCTGTTGCAGACTTCAAAAACAGCCTGAGCGGTTTTTTACGCTATTTTCAGCTGGAGAGATATTACTGGCTGTATCCTTCCTGCTGGCTTTTGGAGCTGGCTTTGGCCTTAAGGCCTTTGACGGGCAAAAATAAAACCTTTCTCAGACTGGCTGTGGCAGCTCTTATTCTGCTTCCCATGTTTCAGCCTGTGAAGATAAATTCGTCTTTTTACAGGAATGTAAATCAGATAAACAACGGCTCCGGGGTAACCGGATATGTTACATGGGAGAGCTATTATGCGGAGGATTTGATGCAGCAGCTGGAGGACGCCATAGGAAGGAATATGGAAGAATATCGCGTGGCACATCTTGGCGTGAGCCCTGCGCCCTCTCTGATGCACGGCTTTTACACGGCAGACGGTTATTCCAACAATTATCCTCTGGAGTATAAGCACTGCTTTCGGCAGGTTATCGCTGAGGAGCTTAGAAAAAATGAAGGGGCGCGGCTTTACTTTGATGAATGGGGAAGCCGCTGCTATCTGTTTAACAGCGTGACGGGAACCTACTGGAATCTGGAAAAGGGCTCCGGCGTGGTCTATGAAAATCTGGATTTTGATATGGAAGCATTAAAGACCCTTGGCTGCGAATACCTGTTTTCCGGAGGGGAGATTGCGGATGCTGAGCGTATGGGGCTTGAAAGTATGGGATATTATGAGACAGAGACCTCCTTCTGGGGAATCTGGCTGTACCGGATCCCTTAAGAATTTTTGAAAAATGGGAGATGTATTTTACTACCAGCCTAAGTTGTGCTAGAATGAAGGGAATGCAGGAGATTTTTTCCATGAATGACAGGATTTACGTTTGCCATACCTACTATCATGTATATGTGACCTTTTTGAAGGAGCTGAATCTGCCGAAGGAAATGCGGGGACAGGCTGTGCTTGTGCTCTCTAAAATGTCCAATGATTTTGAAGAGCTGAAAAGCCGGGTGGAAAGCACGGGGCTCTTTGCCGGCGTTGTGGAATTTGACGAAAAAAGAGAGGATTTTTTTCCACAGCTTGCCAGATTCCGAAAGGACAGCGGAAACTTCCTTCAAAATCTCCTCAACCGGATACGGTTTACCAGACTTTATGCAAGACTGGAGGAGCCATACATTCCGGTGGATTTCCGTAAATACAAGGATATTTATGTGTACTGCGACTCCGACCCAATAGGCTATTATCTGAATCAGAAGAAGATTCATTACCACGCCCTGGAGGACGGGCTTAACTGCCTGAAAAATTTTGACGCGGCCCGGTACGACAACAGGGGGCACTTTGGCCTGAAGGCCTTTTTGTCCAGAAGGCTGAACCTGATTTTTGTGCAGAATGGCTACGGAAAATACTGTCTGGATATGGAGGTCAATGATATTTCCGCCATAAAATACCCCTGTCCACGGTATATTGAGCAGTCTAGGCAGGAACTGGCTGACAGGCTGGATGCTTCAGATCGGGAAATGATTCTAAAGGCCTTTATCCGGGATAAGGAGGGACTTGAAAAGCAGATAGAGGAAAGCAGCAGAATTGGAGATAAAATCCTGGTGCTGACAGACCCGTTGTGCAGCCTTTCCGTTCGGGAGAGGATTTTCAGGGATATCACAGACCGGTACAAGAAGGAGGGCACGGTATTCTTAAAGCCGCATCCCAGAGATGCGCTGGATTACAGACAGCTTTTTCCGGAATATCCCCAGTTTGATGCAAAGGTACCTATGGAGGTGCTGAATTTTTTCCCAAGACTGCGCTTCAAAAAGGCGGTGGCAGTGCTTACGGAAATCAAGGCCATAGCCTTTGCGGATGAGGTGGTGCGTCTGGGGGAGGATTTTATGGATGCCTATGAGGAACCAGCCATTCACAGACAGAATGAGCAGATTTAACCCCAGGTCCTTTGGGAGGCCGGGAATGAAGGAGATAATATGCTACAAATCATAAAAAAGCTGAATGTTTTGCTGGACAGAAGGCAGAAGACTATTATGGCAGGGCTGATCGTCCTGATGATAATTGGCGCTTTTTTGCAGACGGCGGGCGTGGGTCTTTTGGTTCAGGTGGTAAATGTGGTGATCGACCCGGAGTCCATTGAAAAAAGCGGGCTCACGAAAACGCTGTATGAGCTGTCGGGGATAGCGGACTACCAAACCTTTTCCATCACTGTGATGGCGGTTTTGATCCTTACCTTTGTGGTGAAGAACCTGTTTTTGTTCATCCAGCAGAAATTGACCTTTTCCTTTGTGTACACCAATCAGTTCCGCACCTCGGAGCGTATGATGCGCAATTATTTAAGACGGGGCTATGAGTTTTACTTAAATGCGGATACGGCGGTGGTGCAGAGGAGCATCACCTCGGATGTGAACAATATGTACGCGCTGATTCTGGCTCTTTTGCAGATGCTTTCGGATGGAGTGGTCTCCTTGTTCATCATCTGCTATTGCTTTGCCGCCAACGGCACCATGACGGTGCTTATGGCCGTGGTGATGGTGGTTTTGATGCTGGTGATCAAGAAGGTGCTAAAGCCCATTATGTACAAAGCGGGAAAGGATAACCAGGATTATTAC
>NZ_CEWDFQ010000086.1:0-10307 GCF_982438285.1 Acetatifactor sp.
GGACGGAGGTTGTCTTAAACGAGGTGGCGCATTCTATCTTTTATGCGCCCATGTATGTTGCCATTGAAGAGGGGTATTTTGCGGAGGAAGGGATTGAGCTGACGCTGGTCACCGGCTTTGGCGCCGACAAAACCATGACGGCGGTGCTCACAGATCAGGCGGATATCGGTTTTATGGGCAGCGAGAGCACCATTTATACTTATGCGGGGGGCACAAAGGACTATGTGGTGAATTTTGCCCAGCTGACACAGCGGGCCGGTAATTTCCTGGTATCCAGGGAACCGGTGGAAAATTTCACCTGGGATATGCTGAAAGGCAAAACGGTGCTGGGCGGCAGGGCAGGCGGGATGCCGGAAATGGTATTTGAGTACATTTTAAACAAAAACGGTATTGATCCAAGGACAGATCTGACCATCGACCAAAGCATCGATTTCGGGTCCACGGCAGCGGCCTTTTCCGGCGGCCAGGGGGATTACACGGTGGAGTTTGAGCCTCATGCCACGGCGCTGGAGGAAAAGGGAGACGGCTATGTGGCAGCCTCCCTGGGGGAGGATTCGGGTTATGTGCCCTATACCTCCTTTTCTGCGAAGAAAAGTTATCTGGAGGATCATCCGGAAACTGTGCAGGCATTTACAAACGCACTGCAGAAGGGAATGGACTATGTGGCTTCCCACACCCCTGCAGAAATTGCGGAGGTAATCGCGCCCCAGTTTCCAGAGACGGAGCTTGCAACCATCACCACCATTGTGGAACGGTATCACAATCAGGATACTTGGAAAACAGACCTTATTTTTGAGGAGGAGTCCTTTATGCTTCTGCAGAATATTCTGAAGGATTCCAAGGTGTTAGAGGAGACGGTTCCTTACGAGGACCTTGTGACTACGGAATTTGCCAAAAAAGCAGCCAGTCAGTAAGAGATTTTCATAAAAAAACATCCGGCGGACGTTTCAGGTATCGTTCAACCGGATGTTTTTTATAGCCCAAAGCCGCAGGGCCTTGGCGTTGGTGCTGATTTTTTCAAGGGAATCCAGGATGGCCTGAAAGGCCTTCTGCTCACTGGCCTCAATCACGCCGTCCTCGGAGATGGCAATCAGGGAGGCCCTAAGACTGTCGATGTCTTTCAGGGAACCAAGCACCTTAAGCGCCAGTCTGTCAAAGTCATCGATGGACACTTCCTTTACGCTGTTGCGTCCCAGGGGACATTCCCTTGCACAGTAAGAGTTGGACAGCTCCGGTGTATTGTACACCTTAGACATGGCCTTGACCTCTTCAGGGTAAGGGGCGATGGTGTCCAGCTCGATTCGGGCAAGACGTGTTCTGTCGATGCCTAAAAGCTCAGCGGCCTTTTCCCGGCTGGTAAGAGCCTCATTTTCCTTTGCGGCCTCGGAACGTGCAAGATAATACATATTATCTGCAGCCTTTGTAGCTTTTTTTCCCATAGTGATATCATTCCTTTGTGGTAAAATTAATGAGTCGGATGTAAAAATCGTACTCTATCAGTTTAGTTGAAAAAGATGCGTTTGTAAAGAATATTTATGAAAATGGTTGAGCGGCGCATTGAAATTTGCTAAAATGATGAGGAGGGGTATTTACTCCAGAATAAAAAAGCGGAGGATGTGCAAATGGGATTAATTAAAGCGGCAAAGGATGCCATCGGCTCAATGATGGCGGATCAGTGGCGGGAGTATTTTTACTGTGACTCTCTGAACAATGACACACTGGCTGTAAAAGGGCAAAAGAGGGTTACAGCTGGAAGAAACAGCAACACAAAGGGAGTTGACAATATCATTACCAATGGTTCCATCATCGCGGTAAACGAGGGGCAGTGCATGCTTCTTGTAGATCAGGGTGAAATCACGGATTTCTGCGCGGATGCAGGTGAATTTGTCTATGATTCCTCAGCAGAGCCCAGCCTTTTTTACGGAGGGCTTGGGGAAGGGCTGAAGAATACCTTCAGCAGTATCGGCAAGCGTTTTACCTTCGGCGGAAACGCGCCCAGGGACCAGAGGGTTTATTTTATCAATACCAAGGAAATTATGAATAATCTCTTTGGAACGGCAAGTCCTATTCCGTTCCGGGTGGTGGACGAAAATATTATGCTGGATATGGATGCTTCCATCCGCTGTAATGGACAGTATTCCTTTAAGATTGCGGATCCGCTGGTATTTTATAAGAAAATATGCAGCAATGTGTCCGACAGCTATACCAGAGCAGAGCTGATGACGCAGATGAAGTCGGAATTTTTAAACGCCTTACAGCCGGCCTTTGCAAAGATTTCGGCTATGGGTATCCGTTATAGTATGCTGCCCGCCCACAGCATGGAAATTTCCAATGCGCTGCGGGAGACGCTTTCCGTACAGTGGAGGGATCTGCGGGGCATTGAGATTGTCACGGTAAGCATCAATTCTGCCACCTTGTCCGAGGAGGATCAGGAGTACATCAAGGAGCTTCAGAGAGAGGCTACAGGAGCCAGCGACAGAATTGCCAGGGCGAAGATGAACACGGCCAGAGCGGAATCCCTGGTGGGCGCTTCCCAGAATGCAGGCGGCGCTCTCGTAGGATTCATGGGATTGAACATGGCGGATGCCATGGGAAGCACTATGATGAACCGGATGGGAATGCAGGACCCGGGCGCTCCGGCTATGGCTGGAGGAGCCGGAGGCATGATGGGCGCCATGAATGCAGTGGGAGCCGGACTGGGTATGCAGGCGGCAGGCGCAGGCGCTCAGATGGCGCAGAACCAGGGCGCAGCTTCCGCAGTGCCAGGCTGGACCTGTTCCTGCGGCACCGTAAACCAGGGAAAATTCTGTACCAACTGTGGGCAGCCAAAGCCCTCTCAGGCGGGCTGGACCTGCTCCTGCGGCACCGTAAACCAGGGAAAATTCTGTATGAACTGCGGTGCAAAAAGGCCGGAAGGCGCACCGGTATTTAAGTGTGACAAATGCGGCTGGGAGCCGGAGGATCCGGCGCATCCTCCTAAATTTTGCCCGGAATGCGGCGATATCTTTGACGACAGCGACAAGCGTTGATGTAAGTTGATGTAAGTATATCGCAGCAGTATGCCCTGTGGGATTTCTGCGGGGCGTCTGCTGCGACTTTTTTTGGGAGACGGACAAGTGGATGGTAAGCAGATTGGTGTAATAGTGATTCTTCTCTTGATTTTAGCTGTCATAGGGATTTTGTTTTATATTTTTGTCAGGATACGCAGAAAGGTGCGATACTACTCCCGGATGCTGTTTGGAACAGAGTCCCTTGTGGACGGCGTAAAGAGCATGGAACGGGAGGAGGAGCTTACGCCCAAATCTGTGTCCTCAGCCACGGGCTTGTATCTGCCCTCGATTCTGCGGGATTTTCCAGGGTTTCATTATGAGGAGATGAAAAGCAGGGCTGAGAATGTGCTGCTTTCCTATTTGAGAAGCATAGACGCCATGAATGGAGGGCTTCTCACAGAGGGAACCAGCCAGCTTCGTGAAAATCTCAGGCTGCGGATTGGCGCACTGCAAAAAGCGGGGCTTCGAGAGCATTTTGAGGAAATGCAGCTGCACCGGATGGAAATTTACCAATACCGCAGGCAGCGGGAACGCTGCAGTATTGTTTTTCAGGCGGCCATAGGGTATATTCACTATGTGGAGAAAGACGGCAGCATCACGGAAGGCCAGAGAGACAGACTGAAACAGAGCAGATACAATGTAGAAATGATCTATATCCAGGACAGAAGTGTGATAGATGATCTGGGTGAAGACGGAATCGGCTTAAATTGTCCAAACTGCGGAGCTCCTATTTCGGGAGTGGGAGCCAAAAGATGCGCCTACTGTGACAGCCTCATTGTGGAATTTAATATCAAAACCTGGAATTTTTCCTCGGTAAAGGAAGTGTGATGAAGGAGAGATTATGAGCATATATGATACTTTAAACCGGGAGCAGAAGGAGGCTGTGCTTAAGACGGACGGCCCCCTTCTTCTGCTGGCGGGAGCGGGAAGCGGAAAGACCAGAGTGCTGACCCACCGGATCGCATATCTGATTGATGAAATGGGAGTGAACCCGTGGAATATTCTGGCCATTACCTTTACCAATAAGGCGGCTAAGGAGATGCGGGAGAGAGTGGACGCTCTGGTGGGCTTTGGCGCAGACCAGATATGGGTCAGCACCTTTCATGCAGCCTGCATGCGGATACTGCGCAGGCACATCGACAGGCTGGGCTATGACAATCACTTTGCCATTTACGATACGGACGACCAAAAGGCGGTGATGAAGGAAATCTGCAAGAGGCTCAATATAGATACCAAAACCTATAAGGAGAGAACCCTTCTTGGAGCGATTTCCTCCGCCAAGGATGAGCTGGTGGATGTGAGGGAATACGAGATAAAGGCCTTTGGCGACTATGCTATGACTGTGACTGCAAGGGTTTACAGAGAGTATCAGGAAACCTTAAAAAAGAATAACGCCCTGGATTTTGACGATATTATTGGAAAGACGGTGGAGCTGTTCAAAAGCTGTCCCGAGGTGCTGGACTCCTATCAGGAGAGATTCCGCTATATTATGGTGGACGAGTATCAGGATACCAATACGGCACAGTTTGAGCTGGTACGGCTTCTGGCGGACAAGTACCGGAATCTCTGTGTGGTGGGAGATGATGACCAGTCCATCTACAAATTCAGAGGAGCAAACATCCGCAATATTCTGGATTATGAAAAGGTTTATCCGGAGGCCCAGGTGATCAAGCTGGAGCAGAATTACCGTTCCACCCAGAGCATTCTGGATGCGGCTAATGCGGTGATCAGCAATAATACGGGCCGGAAGGAGAAGGCGCTTTGGACGGATAAGGGAGCCGGGAGCCTTGTTCATTTCCGCCAGTTTGACAACGCCTTTGAGGAGGCGGAGTTTATTGCGGAGGATGTGGCCCGCAGAGTAAAAAAGGGAAATGCCGGATACAAGGACTGCGCGGTGCTCTATAGAACCAATGCCCAGTCCCGCCTTTTAGAGGAGCGGATGATTCTGGAGGGCATTCCCTATAATGTGGTGGGCGGCGTAAACTTTTATTCCAGGAGAGAGGTTAAGGATATTCTGTCCTATTTAAAGACTATCGACAACGGCCGGGACGATCTGGCTCTTCGGCGTATCATCAATGTACCCAAGCGCAGCATTGGAGCCACCACGGTGGAAAGAGTGGCGGATTATGCCCAGATGCGGGGAATCAGCCTGTTTGATGCCATGACCCAGGCGGATCAGATCATGAGTCTGGGGAGAGGGGTGGGCAAGCTTGCTCCCTTTGTGAGGATGATCCAGGACTTTCGGGAAAAATCCAAGGACTGCAGCGTTGCGGAGCTGATCGGAGAAATTGTGGAGCAGACACAGTATCCGGAATATTTAAGGAACGAGGATGATGAGTCCGCTGAGGACCGCCTTTCCAACATAGATGAATTGATCACCAAGGCGGTGGCCTATGAGGAAAGCCATGAGACCCCCAGCCTGTCGGAATTTTTGGAGGAGATTGCCCTGGTGGCGGATATCGACAATGTGGACGGAAGCGACGAGCGGGTGCTTTTGATGACCCTTCACAGCGCCAAGGGTCTGGAGTTTCCCTTTGTGTATATTGCGGGGATGGAGGACGGCTTGTTCCCCAGCTATATGACTATTATGTCCGAGGACCCTTCCGATCTTGAGGAGGAGAGGAGACTGGCCTATGTGGGAATCACCAGAGCCAAGGAGGAGCTGACGCTGACCTGTGCCAAAATGCGCATGATAAGAGGGGAAACCCAGTATAATCCCATCAGCCGTTTTGTGAGAGAAATTCCCACGAAGCTTTTGGACAATTCAGTGCCTGCTTCTAAAACATTCCGTGAGACCATTCCGGAGGTGTTTGACTTCAGGCCCAAGGCAACGCTGCGGCCGAAGGTGACGGCCAAGGCGGACAAGCCCTACATAGCCAGGGGAATCGGCAGCTTAAACCAGCTGGCAGGTATTTCCAAGGGCGCGCCGGCTCAGTCTTTGGAGGAGCTGGAGTACGGCGTGGGAGACAGTGTGAGACATATAAAATACGGTCAGGGCACCGTGCTTAAGATCGAAAAAGAGCCCAGGGACTATAAGGTAACGGTAAATTTTGAAAAAGCCGGGCAGAAAATTATGTATGCTTCTTTTGCAAAATTGAAAAGATTGTAGTAATTTTTGATGGAATGTGGTATCCTATAATTAATTTCTGAGAAAGGCAGGTAGGGTTATGAGCAAGCTGGAAAATATGATGGATATGGTTAAACTCAATGATCTTCTGGGAAAAAAGGAGGAGAAGAAAAGCTGTAACGTTTTGCTGTGGGTGCTGGCTATCGTAGGAGCGGCAGCGGCTGTTGCGGCCATCGCGTACGCGGTGTATCGTTATTTTACGCCGGATTATCTGGAAGATTTTGAGGATGATTTTGAGGACGACTTCGAGGATGAAGAGGACGATGATGACTTCTTCGAGGACGAGAGCGAAAAATAACGGATTGAAGGAAGCGGCATGAAAAAAGGACAGGTATACGAAGGGATTGTAGAGAGGGTGGATTTCCCCAACAAAGGAATCGTGAAGGTGGGGGAGGAAACCGTCGTCGTAAAGATGAGCCTGCCCGGACAAAAAGTGAAGCTTGGCGTAAATAAGGTAAGAAAAGGGAAGACGGAAGGCCGTCTTCTGGAGGTGCTGGAAAAATCACCTCTTGAGACAGGCCATCCGTGTTCCCATTTTGGCGTGTGCGGAGGATGTACATACCTTTCCCTCCCCTATGAAGAGCAGCTTCGGGTGAAGGAAGGCCAGGTGAAAAGGCTTTTGGACAGTGTGCTTTCCAGACAGGATGGGACCTGGAAATGGGAGGGCATTAAGGGCAGCCCGAAGGTGTATGAGTACCGCAATAAGATGGAATTTTCCTTTGGGGATGAGTATAAGGAGGGGCCTCTTTCTCTTGGCATGCACAAGCGAAGCAGCTTTTACGATGTGGTTACCGTGGAGGACTGCAAGCTTGTGGATCAGGATTACAGGCTGATACTGCAGGAGACGAAGGAATTTTTCGCCAAAAGGGGCGTCACCTTTTTCCACAGATTGACCCACAAGGGATATCTTAGGCATCTATTGGTGCGCAAGGCTTCAAAGACAGGAGAAATTTTGGCGGCGCTGGTGACCACCTCCCAGGAGCCATGGGGTGAAAACGGAGAGACATTCACAAAGGAGGCCGCTGATGTGAATCTGCCGGAGAAATTTGCCCAGCTGCTTCTGGGACTTGAAAAGGAGGGCAGACTGCAAGGCTCTCTTGCGGGTATTTTGCACATTACCAATGACTCCCAGGCTGACGTGGTAAAGAGTGACAGGACGGACATTCTTTACGGCAGAGATTATTTTTATGAGGAGCTTTTGGGGCTTCGTTTTAAGATTTCTGCATTTTCTTTCTTCCAGACCAATTCTTATGGAGCGGAGGTTCTCTATGAGACGGTCCGGGAGTATATCGGTGATCTGGGACGCGGCCTGGGCGGAAAAGCCTCTCAGACGGTGTTTGATCTGTACAGCGGAACGGGAACCATTGCACAGCTGATGGCGCCTGCGGCAAAGCAGGTGATCGGCGTGGAGATCGTGGAGGAGGCCGTGGAGGCGGCCAGACGAAACGCTTTGGAAAATGGTTTGGACAACTGCCGGTTCATAGCGGGGGATGTGCTGAAGGTTTTGGAACAGGTGGAGGAAAAGCCGGATTTGATCATTCTTGATCCTCCCAGGGACGGCATCCATCCCAAGGCGCTGCCTAAGATCATCGCCTATGGAGTGGAGCATATCGTCTATATATCCTGCAAGCCCACCAGCCTGATAAGAGACCTGGCTGTGTTTTTGGACAATGGCTATCGGGTGGAGCGGGCTGTGGCAGTGGACCAGTTTCCGTGGACGGGGAATGTGGAGACGGTAGTACTGCTTTCCAAGGGAGAAATCGACTCGAAGAAAGTACGGGTGGAGTTCTCTTTGGAAGATATGGATATGTCCGGCTTCCAGAAAGGCGCGACCTATGAGCAGATTAAGGCATATGTACTGGAGCATACCGGCTTGAAGGTATCTTCTATGTACATCTCCCAGGTCAAGAGGAAATGTGGGCTGGATGTGGGACAGAATTATAACCTGTCAAAGAAAGAAAACGCCAAAGTGCCAAAATGCCCACCGGAAAAGGAAGCGGCAATTATGGAGTCATTGAGATATTTTCAAATGATATAATTTATCGTTCAAGGGCTTGGGCATTTTAGCTTAGGCCCTTTTTCATAGCCTCGAAGTTCACTATTTCGTGAATTTTATTTGCCTTTTTGTGCGAAATCAAGTATACTGGAGATGAAAAACATCAGGAGGTGCAGGATGGCAATTAGCTATAATCGTCTCTGGAAACGATTAATAGATCATGATTTAAGTAAAACCGATATGATGCACCGTGCAAACATTAGCACCAATGTTCTGGCACGTCTGGGAAAGGGTGCGCCTGTTTCAATGGAAAGCATGGAAAAAATCTGTAAAGTGTTAGACTGCAATATTGGCGATGTTATGGAATTTGTTCCTGATAATGAAGACGGAGGAAAAGACGCATGATTACAGGTGCAATCAAAAATAAAGTAGATAAAATCTGGACGGATATCTGGGCTGGCGGCATTACCAATCCTTTGACAGTGATTGAGCAGCTGACCTACCTGATGTTCATTCGTTCTCTTGATGAAAAAGAATTGGAGACAGAAGAATTTGAGAACATGAGCGGCGAGAAGATGGATAAAATCTTCCCTCAGTCCCCTATCGGGCAGTCTATGCGCTGGAGCAAATTCAAAAATGACGACCCGCGCGACATTTACGATGTCATTTCCCAGCGGGTGTTCCCTGCTATTAAAAACATGAAGCATGGACATCTGCCAGATTTTACGGAGCAGGGCGAGATGATCGAAATCATGGATGACACTGAGAATGATACCGAAAAAGATACTGCTTTCGCCCGGTACATGAGTGATGCCATGTTCCTGATTCCTACGCCGCAGGTGTTGCAAAAAATCATTACGGGCTTGGACGACCTGTATGAGCACGACATTTCCGATTTGGATATGCAGGGCGATCTATACGAGTATATGCTGGGGAAACTGTCCACCGCCGGTCAAAACGGGCAGTTTCGCACCCCCCGGCATATCATCAAAATGATGGTAGAACTTTTACAGCCCACCCCAGAGGATACCATCTGTGATCCGGCTTGTGGAACGGCAGGCTTTCTGGTGGCTTCGGCAGAGTACATTCGCAGTCACTATGAAGATACCATGACAAATGAACAGTGGGAACATTTCTCGGGGCCGATGTTTACCGGTTTTGACACAGACCGCACTATGCTGCGGCTGTCGGCAATGAATCTGATGCTCCATTCGATTACGCATCCGGAAATCCACTATCAGGACAGCGTTTCTAAGCAAAACCAAATCCGGGACAAATACACCATCTGCCTGGCGAATCCTCCCTTTAAGGGCACTATTGACGCTGAGAGTATCAATGATGATTTGAAAGCTGTTACCAACACAAAAAAGACCGAGTTGCTGTTCTTGGCGCTATTCCTGCGGATGCTGAAAAAGGGCGGCCAGTGCGCCTGCATCGTGCCGGACGGCGTGCTGTTCGGTTCTTCTAAAGCACACAAATCCGTCCGAAAGGAAATGGTGGAGAATCATCAGCTGCGCGCAGTGATTTCTATGCCCTCCGGTGTATTCAAGCCCTATGCGGGCGTGTCCACAGCAGTACTGGTGTTCACCAAGACCAGCGCGGGTGGTACGGAAAACGTGTGGTTTTACGATATGAAGGCTGATGGCTTTTCGCTAGATGACAAGCGCAGCGAGATTTCAGAGAACGACATTCCAGACATTATCGAACGGTTCCATAATCTCGATAAGGAAGCCAGCCGCCAGCGTACCGAGCAGAGCTTTTTTGTGCCGAAACAGGAAATTGCGGATAACGATTATGACCTATCCATTAATAAGTACAAAAAGGTGGAGTATGTGCCAGTGGAGTATCCGTCTACAGCACAAATTATGGCTGACCTGCATGAATTGGAAATGGAGATCACCGCAGGACTGGCGGAATTGGAGGGAATGCTGTGATGGCAAGATTGGGGGATGTTTGCGAGATTCTTAATGGATATGCCTTCAAAAGTGCGAATTATACTGATAAAGGTGTTAGAATTATTCGGATTTCTAATGTCCAAAAAGGATATATTGAAGATAATACACCAGCTTTTTACCCTTTTGATGATATAAATGTAGCAAAATATGAAATTTTTGAGGGTGACTTGCTACTCTCA
>NZ_CEWDFQ010000087.1:0-10291 GCF_982438285.1 Acetatifactor sp.
TTACGGTGGTGGCTGTGGGCAGCGGCAGCGGGATTGAACCTGTGACCTGTGCCGCAGCGGGGGCTCTGATGGGCTTTCTTTTGTTTAATGTATATCCGGCTTCCGTATTTATGGGGGATACGGGTTCCCTTGCCCTTGGAGGCTTTGTGGCCGCCTGTGGATATATGCTGCAGATGCCCTTATACATAGCCATTGTGGGCAGCGTTTATCTCATTGAGGTGGCTTCCGTGATCCTGCAGGTAGTGTATTATAAATGCAGCGGCGGAAAAAGGCTTTTCCGCATGGCGCCCCTGCACCACCACTTTGAGCTTTGCGGCTGGTCCGAGACCAGAATCGTGGCGCTGTTTACCATTTTTACGGCGATCATGTGTCTGGCCGCCTTAAAGGGATTGTAATTTACAAAACGGGTGAGGAGGAAGGAAATGTTTGAAGGACAAAGGTGTCTTGTGATAGGCTCCGGTATCAGTGGAATGGGAGCAGTCAGCCTGTTAAAGCAGTTTGGAGCGCAGGTCATACTTTACGACAGCAAGGAAACCATGACGAAGGAGGAGCTTAGAAAAAAGCTGGGGGAACTTTCCCCTGGCGTGACCTGTGTGACGGGAGAGCTTCCCCGTGAAATAGAGGAGAGCGTCCAGCGTGTGGTGCTGAGTCCGGGTGTGCCGGTGGACCTTCCGCTGGTAGAGAGACTGCGAAACAGGGGAGCGGAAATCTTAGGGGAGATCGAGCTGGGATTTCTGGCGGAAAAGGGAAGAGTTGCAGCCATCACCGGAACCAATGGGAAAACCACTACCACTACCCTGGTGGGGGAGATTATGAAGGCGTATCTGGGAGAGGACAATGTGTTTGTGGTGGGGAATATTGGAAATCCCTACACCATGGAGGCTTTAAAAACCCGGCCTTCCTCCGTTACCGTTGGGGAGATCAGCTCCTTTCAGTTAGAGACCATACATACCTTCCATCCTGCCGTATCCGCAATCTTAAACATTACGCCGGATCACTTAAACCGTCATCATACCATGGAGGCGTATGTAGCGGCAAAGGAGGCTGTGGCTTCTAATCAGACAAAATCGGATATCTGCGTCCTGAATTATGAGGATGCCTATACCAGAAGCTTTGGAGAAAGATGTTCCGCCAGAGTTGTCTGGTTTTCCTCCAAAAGAGCGCTGGCCGATGGTTATTATCTGAAAGGGGACAGTATTGTAAAAAGCCAGGGGGGAAAGGAGACGGCGCTGCTTGATATCCACAAGGATATGAACCTTGTGGGAATCTGCAATGTGGAGAATGTGATGGCGGCCATAGCGGTGGCGGAAGGGATGGAAGTGCCCATGGAGGTTATCCTTTCCGTGATCAGAGACTTTCATGCGGTGGAGCACAGGATTGAATTTGTGGCGTCCAAGGGCGGTGTTGACTATTATAATGACTCCAAGGCAACCAATCCAGACGCGGCCATACAGGGGATACGCGCCATGAGCAGACCTACGGTGCTCATTGGGGGAGGCTACGATAAGGAAAGCGAATATGATCAGTGGATCGAAAGCTTTGAGGGAAAGGTGAAATGGCTGGTGCTTGTGGGCCAGACCAGGGAGAAAATTGCGGACTGCGCCAAACGCCACGGCTTTGACCGGATCAGATTTGCGGATACCTTTGAGGAATGTCTTAAGCTGTGTACTGAGCTGGCAGAAGAAGGAGATGCCGTGCTTTTGTCTCCCGCCTGTGCCAGCTGGGGGATGTTTCCCAACTATGAGGTCAGGGGCCGGAAATTTAAGGAATATGTAAACAGTCTTTAAGAGCAGGCTGTGAAAAGGAGTTGTGTATGGCGGCGAGAAGAACCAGGAAGCGTAAACGAAAAGAACAATCTGAATATTTTTTTGATTACAGTCTGCTGTTTATTGTATTTTTCCTGCTGGGCTTCGGACTGATTATGATTTATTCCGCAAGCTCCTACGAGGCTTATGAAGAGTATGGGGACGCGGCCTATTATCTGAAGCGTCAGCTGATGGCTGCCATTCTGGGACTGGTGCTGATGACCATTGTGGCCAACATTCCCTATCATTTCTGGGAGCGCTTTGCAGTGCTGGGCTATCTTGTGTCAGCGGCGATGATTCCTGTTGTGCTCACGCCCCTGGGCGTGGAAAGCCACGGAGCAAGGCGCTGGATTCGGATTCCGGGCATTGGCTTTAATCTGCAGCCGGCGGAGGTGGCAAAGCTGTGTATGATTCTTTTCCTGGCCACACTGGTGTGCAGGATGGGAAAGAGCGTCCGGACCCTGAAGGGCTTTTTTCTCATGGTCTGTATTCCGCTGCCCATTGTGATCATGGTCTGGAAGATAACGGATAACCTAAGCTCCGCTATTATTATCATGGGAATCTCTCTGCTTATGGTGTTTGTGGCCAGCCCGGACTACAAAAAATTTGTGCTGATGGGCCTTGCGGGAGTGGCAGTAGTGGCGCTGATTGTTTTTATGATCGTGAATGCAGATTCTGTGGAAGGCTTTCGAAGCGAGCGCATTCTGGCCTGGCTGGATCCGGAAAGCTATTCCCAGGACAAGGGCTTTCAGACCATACAGGCTCTTTATGCCATCGGAAGCGGCGGCATCTGGGGAAAGGGACTGGGACAGAGCATGCAGAAGCTCAGCTTTCTGCCGGAGGCCCAGAACGATATGATCTTTTCCATTATCTGTGAGGAGCTTGGGCTTTTTGGCGCCATCTGTGTCATCCTGATGTTTATACTTCTTTTATGGCGCATGATGATTATAGCCAACAATGCGCCGGACCTTTTCGGAGCCATGCTTGTGGTGGGGGTGATCGGACATATTGCCATTCAGGCTATCTTGAATATTGCAGTGGTTACCAACACCATCCCCAATACGGGAATCTCCCTTCCCTTTATCAGCTACGGCGGCTCCTCGGTCATGTTTCTGCTGATAGAGATCGGGCTGGTGCTAAGCGTGGCAAAGAGAATTCAGCTGAAGGAATTATAGGGGAATCATAGTGTGTCCGCCATTGGTACAAGGTACCGTGCCGGTTCCTGTTACATATGATGGAATAGGTCTTAAATTTTGGAACCGGATGGTGTTGCATGAATTCGATTCAGATTCAGGGTGGTGTTGCCCTTCAGGGGAAGGTCCGCATTCAAGGCTCTAAAAATGCGGCTCTGCCCATCTTAGCGGCAACCTTGCTTACGAAAGAGACCTCCTGCATACACAACTGTCCCAGGATTGCCGATGTGCACCGCATGGTCAGCCTGTTAAGAAGCCTGGGCTGCCAGGTGGTCTGGGGGGGAGGACGGCCTTCGGGTCAACGCCCTTGAGGTATGCGGACGGGATATGCAGGGAGAAGCCATCACCGGCATGCGCTCCTCCTTATGTCTTTTGGGAGCGCTGATTGGCAGATGCGGTCAGGTGGAAATGGAGTACCCGGGAGGCTGCGTCATCGGAAAAAGACCCATAGACCTGCATCTTGGAGCACTGGAGCAGATGGGGGTGTGCTTTATCTGCGAGGACGGAAAGCTGAAAGGACGGGCCGAGGCGCTGCACGGAGCGGATATCCACCTTCCCTTTCCCAGCGTGGGGGCAACGGAAAATATTCTTCTGGCCGCTGTGGCCGCGGAGGGGGATACCCGGATTATGGGAGCTGCCATGGAGCCGGAGGTGACGGAGCTTGTCCGCTATCTGACAGGCTGCGGCGCCAGGATTGAAGGCGCAGGCACGGACACACTTAAGATACAGGGCGGCCAGACCTTGTATGGCACGGATTTTCGAATCTGTTCCGACAGGATTGTGGCGGGAACCTACCTGTTTGCCTGCATCGCCGCCGGAGGCAGCGTGCTTTTGGAGGATGCGCCTGTAAAACAGCTTGAGGCTGTACTGCAGATGGCACAGGAGATGGGGGCAGGACTGTGTGTGGCAAAGGAAGGCATTTATGTCCAGGCCCCAGGAAGGCCCAAATCCCTTTCCCACATCAAAACCGCTCCCTATCCGGGGTTTCCCACGGACCTGCAGTCCATGGCCTTGGCTGTCATGACCGTGGGCGACGGACAATGCAGGATTGAGGAAACTATTTTTGAGAATCGTTTTCGGGCAGCCCAGGAGCTGAAAGTCATGGGAGCGGATATCACCCTGCTGGATGAGAGGACGGTCCTGGTGCGCGGCGTGGAGAAACTGTCGGGGGCTGCGGTGGAGGCAAGGGAGCTGAGGGGCGGCGCGGCCCTGGTCATTGCGGGGCTGATGGCGGAAGGAACCACGGTGGTAAGTGGCTGTTCTTATATTTACCGGGGATATGAAAACATCTGCAAAGATTTAAGAGAGTTAGGAGCGCGGATTGTAAGTGCATAGGGGCAAAAGGAAAATCATAATCAAAATACTGGCGGCGGCAGCGGTTTTTGCGGTCCTGGCTGCAGGCGCATTTTACGTGATACAGACCCATACCATTCAGACCGTGTATGTGGAGGGAAATGTGCACTATACGGAGGATGAGATAAAGAGCTTTGTCATGGAAGGCTTTCTGGGCAACAACTCTCTGTACCTGTCCCTGAAATACAAAAACAGAGGGGTGGAGGATATCCCCTTTGTAGATGTGATGGATGTAAGCATTCTTTCACCGGATACCATTAAGATAACAGTGTATGAAAAGGCTTTGGCCGGCTATGTGAAATATCTGGATACCTATATGTATTTTGACAAGGACGGCTATGTGGTGGAAAGCTCCAGCGTAAAGACCCAGGGGGTCCCCCAGATCACGGGACTTGATTTTGATCATGTGGTTTTGGGAGAGCCCCTGCCGGTGGAGGATGACGGGGTTTTTGCCAATATTCTTGAGATCACACAGCTTTTAAACAAATATAAGCTGAGTGCGGACAAAATTTATTTTCACAGCGCCGATGAGGTTACTATTTATTTTGGGGATGTGAAGGTGTCCGTAGGGAAAACGGGAGAGAGTCTGGAGGACAAGATTATGCTTCTCCCCAATTTTTTACAGCAGCTGGAAGGGAAAAGCGGCACCCTGCAGATGGAAAATTTTGACGGTGGAAACGGGCAGTTTACTTTCAAACCGGACTGAATTTTCTCAAAAAATGTATTGATTAATTTGTGAAATAATTATATGATAATCTATATGGAATTTAAAAATGAAATTTTGCGGTTTCATTTGGGAAGAGGAGGATTTACCCTTGCTGGAGATTAAGACAAACGATGCTGAATCTGCTGCGAAGATCATTGTAGTTGGTGTAGGCGGAGCAGGTAATAATGCTGTAAATAGAATGATTGATGAAAAAATTGACGGTGTGGAATTTATTGGAGTAAATACGGACAAGCAGGCCTTGCAGCTCTGTAAGGCTCCCAGGCTTCTGCAGATCGGCGAAAAGCTCACAAAAGGGCTTGGAGCAGGCGCCAAGCCGGAGATCGGCGAGAAGGCGGCCGAGGAGAGCACGGAGGAGATATCCGCCGCTTTGAAGGGAGCGGATATGGTTTTTGTCACCTGCGGCATGGGCGGCGGAACAGGCACCGGAGCTGCTCCGGTGGTAGCCAGGCTTGCCAAGGAAATGGGCATTCTGACCGTAGGAGTGGTGACAAAGCCCTTTCGTTTTGAGGCAAAGGCCCGTATGGTAAATGCCCTGAGCGGTATCGAGCGTATCAAGGAAAACGTGGATACCCTGATTGTGATTCCCAATGACAAGCTCCTTGAAATTGTGGACAGGCGTACCACCATGCCGGAGGCTTTGAAGAAGGCGGATGAGGTGCTCCAGCAGGCTGTGCAGGGAATTACGGATCTGATCAATGTGCCCTCTGTTATTAATCTGGACTTTGCGGATGTACAGACCGTTATGAAGGATAAGGGCATCGCTCATATCGGGATTGGAGAAGGAAAGGGAGATGATAAGGCCCTGGAGGCTGTTAAGATGGCGGTGGAGAGCCCTCTGCTTGAGACAACCATTTCCGGTGCTACCCATGTGATTATCAATGTTTCCGGAGATATCACTCTGGCGGATGCCTCGGATGCTGCAAGCTATGTACAGGAGCTGGCCGGTGATGAGGTGAACATTATTTTCGGCGCTATGTATGACGCGTCCAAATCTGACAGCTGCACCATCACTGTAATTGCCACCGGTCTGGAGGATGTGGCAAACAATACCCTGCAGAACAGACTTGGCAGCGGAAATGCCTACAGACAGCCTGGATCGCACATGACCACGCCAAATTCCCTGAAGGGACTGAACCTGCAGTCTGGCCAGCAGGCAGGTGCATCCGGCGGAGCGCAGACGCCGTTAAAGCCTCTTGCAGGCATTCACAGGCCTACGGATATCAGGAGTTCTGTTGAAGAGAAATCTTTGAAGATACCTGACTTTTTGCAGCGCAAATAGAAGGGTGTTTTTCGGACAGCAGTGATTTCGGATAGAAGTGAATCAATATGGCAAGAATAAGGCATATAAGGAGGAGAACCTCCCTGTATGCCTTTTTTAGAGAGGTGATATGCTGAATGAATCATGAGATAGAGGACGAGAGAGAAAGAAGAGAGCGCAGAAGGCGCTTGATGGCAGAGAGAAAGCGCCGCAGCAGGCGGCTTAAGCTCATATATGCGTGTATTCGGAAATTCGGTCCCTATGCGGCGGGGCTTGTAGCTGCGATTGTGCTGGTCTGTGTGGGCGTAAGCCTTTCGGGAAACAAGGCCGGGAATGTGCAGGCCGGACAGGAGAGCGGGGCTTATGAGGAGACGGCCCAGGGTGGAACGGCTTCTATGGAGGAAGGAGCGCTCATGGAGACGGATGCTGCCATGGGAGAAAGCCAGTCCGCGGAAGAGGAGGCGCCTATGGAGGGAAGCTCCTCACCGGCTGCCCAGACCCAGGAGGCGGAGGATACAAAAAAGGCTTACAGCGCAAACGTTACGGCCCAGACTGCGCAGCTGGGAGCGGATATCGACAGCAGCTATGCCATATTGATTGACCTGGACACAGGGAACGTGCTGGCGCAAAAGCAGGCGGAGGCAAGAATCAATCCTGCATCCATGACCAAGGTACTGACGGTTTTGGTTGCGGCGGAGCATGTGGAAAATTTGGACGATACCTTTACGATTACCTTAAATGAAACGGATTACAGCTATGTCAATGACTGCAGCAGCGTAGGCTTTGCGGAAAATGAGGAGGTGACCGTGCGGGATCTGTTTTACGGAACCATTCTGCCCTCAGGGGGAGATGCAGCTGCCGGTCTGGCTGCTTATGTGGCGGGGTCCAGAGAGGCCTTTGTGGAGCTGATGAATGAAAAGCTTGCGGAGCTGGGATTGTCCGACACAGCCCATATGACCAACTGCGTGGGGCTTTATGATGAAGATCATTACTGTACTGTGTACGATATGGCTATGATTATGGAGGCGGCCCTGGATAACGAGCTGTGCAGGGAGGTTTTGTCGGCCCACACCTATACCACTTCATCCACGCCCCAGCATCCCGAGGGAATTACCATTTCCAACTGGTTTCTGCGCCGTATTGAGGATAAGGACACCGGCGGCGAGGTGATCTGCGGAAAGACCGGCTATGTAGTGCAGTCGGGGAGCTGCGCGGCCAGCTATGGAAGGGACGTAAATGGCAGGGAGTATGTGTGTGTGACCGCTGATGCGGGCAGCTCCTGGAAATGTATTTATGATCATGTGGCGTTGTACAAGGAGGCAAGCGGGACTTAAGATGAAGTAAATATTCTAAAAAAATATTGAATATAAGAAAATAAACTGATATTATATACACATAGATAAATTGTAAGTGCATTTTCTGCTGTGTTTTGGCTGACTGTTTAAAAAGGAAGCCATAATATGTTATTGCAGAGGAGGTGGAATGTAGAGAAACAGCAGAAAACATTTGACAATATTCTAATATTATAAGAAAAGTTGTGGAAAGGGGATAAAAATGAAAAAAAGATTATTATCAGTAATTATGGCAGTGGCAATGCTGGAAGGAAATTGGATGCAAGTAAACGCCGAAGAAGTAAATTTGTTACAAGAGGCTGTATATAGTTTGGAAGAAGGATATGCAGCTTACTATAATACTGCAATGGCGAGTGGCAAGCAGTCAAAATCAATATCTGATTATGTGTATAGAAAATACCTTTCTTTACAAAGAAGGGATATTTATGAAGAATTAGAATCTTATATTGATAAGGAACAGAGTCTGGTATTATCAGCAATTTGACAACTTATATGACATCAAATGGTTATTGGACAAGTGTTAGTTACAATAATCCAATAACAATTGATAGTTCGACGGCATATTATTATAGAGTAGGGTGAAAAGGGAATGAAAAAGATATTGGTGGCAGTATTGTGTATGCTGATTTTCTGCGGCTGCTCTGTGGGAGAGCAGCAAAACGCATATCTGTCGTATTTTGAGCCCATTGTCAGAGAGCTTGAGGTGTCCTGGGATGAATTGACCTCTGCATCCTATGCGGTTGTGATAGACAACTGGAGGGAGCAGGGAACGCAGACTGGAATTTATCAGGACAAAATTTATATCAGCTATCTGGACGGAGAATCCTATACATTTCATCTAGAAGAGGAGCTGGCGGAAGCTGAGGACTGGGGATGGCAAACAGCTGGGGCCTTCTATAGAGAGGGGGAGGAAAGAGCCTATATCTGTTTAACGGATACGAACATATATGCGGCGGAGGATGTACGCGGCGTACAGATTCTTTTACTGGATTATGCAGTTTACAAGCCGTCCGATTATCAGGTGACCCTATATCCGGCAGCTTTTCCGCTGCAGTTTACGTGGGTTGATGATTGCTATCGGTTGGGGGACTGTATTTATATTGCGGCGGAGGATGTGCTGGGAGAAATCAGGTTAGCAACTAGAGAGTTTCGCTATTGCGAGGAGGAGTACACTGCTCTTGAGAGGTACGGCAGGCAAGAATTTCCGGAAGAATCCTATCATATGTATTTTTTTGGAGCGGCGTTAAAGAAGGATAAAGTCACAGTGTATTCAGCGGAGATTTCAGAGGCGTATGATGTAGCGCCTATAGGGCTTGTATTTGCAGCTTTTGAGGATGATAAGCCCGTGGCCTATATGAGTGTGGATTTAAGGAATACGGATGTAAAGCAGGCCATTGAAGTGGAAATCATGGAGCATGAAAATTGAGAGGTATTTTTTGAATTTCAGCGGAGGCGGTAAAGCAAAATTTTGCTTTACCGCCTTTTTGTCGAATTCAATCAGGAAAAAATATCCATTCCAACCGTCTTTTTGACAAATTCCATGACTTATGAACCTTATAATGATTGTGAAAAGGGTGATAAAAATGCAATACGAGCTTTATGTTGACAGCCTTTTGCTGGTCAATTTTGTGATGAACCTGTATCCTTTAATGCTGGTAAGCCGTACCTCCTTAAGCCCTGCCACGCCGGGGAGGCTTCTTGGGGCGGCAGCCTTCGGCGCGGTGTCTTACTTCCTGCCGTTTTTGCTGCCCGGACCGGTATGGCTTAGACTGGCCCTGGGTGTGTCTCTGGGAACAGGAGGCATGATTTTGATTGCCTTTCGGACGGCCAGCGTGAGGGCCTTTGGCAAAGCTCTGTGGAAATTGTTTGTCTACTCTTTTTTTATGGGCGGGATTTTGCTGTTTTTGATCCGTTTTCTTCCTGGATTTAAAGCAGGTCTTGTCAACTGCTTTGGCATTATGGCTCTGGGAGGGGCAGGCTTTCTTTTTTTGTCCCGTTTTTTCAAGGATAAAAGAAAAAATCATTGTCTCTGCAAAGCCACGCTCATCCGAAAGGGGGATGAAATGACGGTGGCGGCCCTTATGGACTCCGGCAACAGTCTGATTGAGCCCATCAGCGGGAAGCCGGTTTCCATCATTGAAAAAAAGGTTTTTCAAAGCCTGTGGAGGGATATGCCGGAGGGCTTTAGGGCCATTCCCTACCACAGCATCGGAAAAAAGAGGGGGATATTGCAGGGCTATCTCTTGCCGGAGCTTAAGATAGAGATAGGCGGCGAGGTGAAGCTGTGCAGAGATGTTTATGTTGCGGTCAGCGAAGAGCTCTGTGGGGAAGAGGCTTTGGGGGGACAGGTAAAAATGATTCTTAACCCTGCGCTTCTTGCGGGCTGAAGCTCCAGAAAAAAAGAAGTAAAAATGGTCCAGGAGGTATCAGGATGATATTTAAGGTTGTAATACCGGGAAAAATGCAGTTTAAGATGATACGAAGGGAAAATATTCTGCTGCATAAAAAGGGTGATATCCATTATATCGGCGGGGCGGAGGTGCTGCCGCCGCCCTTGGAATCGGAGAAGGAAAACCAGGTGATAAGCGATCTGGGAACGGAGT
>NZ_CEWDFQ010000088.1:0-10275 GCF_982438285.1 Acetatifactor sp.
GACTTGCTGTCATTCTTCTTTTTTTTGCTGTAAAATGTGTCTTGGAAAAAACGGACAGGGGAAATTGGCTTGCCGGTAAAATGCCGGAAATGCCGGAAGTATTTGAAACTATTATCCCTTATGCCCTCTGCAGCGTGCTTTGCGCTATTATGATATCCGTCTTTTCTCTTGCTTATGGGGTTACGGAGCTGCTTTTTATCCCAGAGCAAAAAGATTAAAATGCAGAACCGCCAGTTCCGGAAAATGCCGGTTCTGGCGGTTCTTGATTATTGACTTTTTACAGCCCTCTAAAATTTGTTATTCTTCAGTCAGAGTTTCCTGGGTTTCTGCGGCCGTTTCCGTTTCAGCCACAGTCTCTTGGGTTTCCTCTGCCGTTTCCGTCTCCGTGCTCTCTTCCTCCTCTTCCACCAGTTCCTCCAGCGTTCTGTTAAAACGGTTTACCGTCAGCGCCGGAACCACATACACCGTGGTCTCCGACGGCCTGCACAGATAGTAAACACTGGACACATCGTTGAAATCTCCCACATAGAAAATATAGCTTTCCGAAGCAGTCTCAAAGGATATGGTGCGGGCGGGCTGTGCCAGTCCATACTGTGACATATCTGTCACATTTTCAATAACCTGCTCAGCAACCAGCGGCGCCACGTCTGTAATCATGGAGTTTACGCTGGTCTGCACCAGATTCAGGGAGTGATCCTCCGCCGCATACCAGGTATCCTCCTCCTTTTCAAAGGTGTAGGTCACATCCTCATAATCGTAGGAAAATCTTACGATATCCTCTACGGCGATATCCACAACAGTGACTCCTGTTTCCTCCTGGGGCTCTTCGCTCTGCATCTGATTGTACTGTCTGATCCCCAAAAAGCCTGCTGCCAGGACCACCAGAATTGCCAAAAGCACAAGCATCTGTATTTTTTGTTTCTTCATCAGCGTTTTCTCCTTCTAAACCAGATTACAAAGCCTGCTGCCAGACAGCCTACGGGAAGCACAATGGTGGTCACCAGTCCGATTAACACTGCGTCGGACTGATTCACCGTCAGATAAGATACCTGATAGCTCTTCACGGGAATGGAAACGCTTACCTCATGATCCACAAAGCCGCCCACTGTGTTTACAAACATCATCTGATTGGCTCCGCTGACCATAACATTTGCGTCATCGGTAAACAGCTGGTCACAGCTGTATGCCACCATGGTTGCTTCCCCCTCCTCCAGGGCTTTGACGGCTTCCACGCCTATGCCAAAGGGTCCGTCGATATCCTCTTCACTCTTTTCAAAGCTTTCCATATTTGTGATATCCACCTTGGAATAAGCGCTTTCGGAGGTGGACAGGAAGGTGGTATAGGTCATGCCCTCCGCTTCCTCATCTGCAATGAGGATTCCCTGGGAATAGGGAGCAAAAATATAGTAGTTTCCGTAAATTCCGGAGGTGTAGGTATCTGCGCTCACATCAGGCAGCAGATAATAAGGGCTTCTGTAATAATAATTCTGATCCTGTTCCACTACCAGGCCATCCGCAATGCTCATTCCCATGTATTCCAAAAGAGCGTCTCGGTTTGGCATTTCACTTCCCGTATAGCCTGTGATGAGGATAACCTTTCCGCCGCTTTCCAGATAGCTGATCACCTTATCGGCATCATCCCCGGAAAGATCGCTCTGGGGCCCGTTTATAATCAGGCAGGCCGTATCATCGGGTACTGTGTCATAATCCATTAGATTGATGGTCTCATATTCCACATTTTCCTTGGTAAGGGCGTCGGTAAAGCTGCTGCTTAGACTGTATTCCCCATGTCCCTCCGTCAGGTATACCTTGGGCAGATCATCGGAAAGCACGTAGTCTAAAGCGCTGGTGATCTGTCCCTCTCCGTCATACCCTGTTGTGGTGCTGGTATAGGTGGAATAGTCAAAGCTGCTTTCATAAATATCGCTGTAATCGATCACCCTGTTTCTCTTGTCGCTGACCACAATCAGGCTGTTAATGGAGATGGCGCTGTCCGTATACTGGGTGTGGAATCTGGGGTTCACGGTGGGATCCACATACTCCACCGTAATATGATCGGAGAGATCGTCATACCGCTGCAGCGTCTGCCCCAGGGTGGTGTCCTGATTGTCCTCATTTACGATCACGTAAATGGTCACGTCCTCCTGCATATTGTTTACAAATTCCTTTGTCTGGTCTGTCAGGGAATACAGCTTTTCACTTGTCAGGTCAATGGCCGTCCAGGTGGAAGGCATCTCCCCGATCACAAGATTGGCTGCTGCCACAACGGCGATGGCAAGGGCAATCATTCCTGTACTGTATGCGCTGAAGCTTAAATTTTTTACAGATACGCTGTAGCGTCTCTTTTGAATGGACTGCACGGTGAGAAACAGCACCAGCGCTGTCAGAGACACAAAGTATACAATAGAGCCTATATTCAGCGTCCCCTCCAAAAGATTGGCAAAGGGCGTATACATATCAAAGCAGCCAAGCAGTCTGGTAAGGAGGTTTCCCGTGGAAGAAATAATGCTGCAGATAGAGGACATCATATACCCCAAAAACAGCACTGCAAAGCTCAATACTGCCGCAATCACCTGGCTTTCCGTCAGGGATGAAATAAACACGCCGATGGCGATAGAGGCTGTTCCAAACAGGAAAAATGCCAAAATGGAAAGGTAGGCCTCTCCCATAGGCACGCTTCCATAGCTTGCCATGATCAGGGGATACACGCAGGCAATCAGCGTAGGAATCAAAAAGATCGTGACCAGGGCCAGAAACTTGCCCATGACAACGGCGCCCACGGACACCGGCACCGTGAGAATCAGCTGATCCGTTTTGCTTCTCTTTTCCTCCGCCAAAATGCGCATAGTCAGGATAGGCACACTGAGCATAAAAAGAAAAATCACGCTGGATACGGAATAAGCAAAATAGGGGTAGCCGTTTAAAAGGTTATAAACGGTAAAATACAGTCCCAGGAAAAACAGGGTGACCGCGATAAACAGCAGACCGATAAAGGATCGGAAATAGGATTTTAATTCTCTTTTATAAATCGCAAGCATATTATTCCTCCTCCTTTTGTGCTTCGGACGCAGCGTCTGCTTCTTGTTTCTGGTTCTCTTCTATATCCTCTTTTGGTTCCTCTTTTTTGCGCTTCGGGCGGCCTTTTCCTGCAAACAGCCGCTTTTTTTCCGGCTCCGAGGCCTTCGCATCCTCCGTCAGCTCCAGGAAAATATCCTCCAGCGACTTCTCAAGGTGGGTCATTTCCATAATGGGAAGTCTGGCGTCCGCCAGCGCATAAAATACTTCCTCTCTGATATCCGTATTTTCCTTGGAAACAATTTTTATCCTTACGCAGCCGTCCTTCTGTGCTTCCAGCTGTTCCATATGGTCTACATTTGCAACCTGAGCCAAGGCTTCCTGCAGCCGCTTCTCATCTCCCTTAACCATAAGCTTAAGCTCCATGGCTCCGCTCATAAGCCGCTGCAGCCCATCCGGCGAATCGCTGGCCACCAGCTTACCGTGGGCTATGATCATGATATGGTCGCATACGGCGCTGACCTCGGACAAGATGTGAGAGCTTAAAATAATGGTATGGTTTTCTCCAAGCCTGCGGATTAAATCCCGGATCTCTATGATCTGTTTGGGGTCCAGTCCCACCGTGGGCTCATCCAGAATAATAACCTCGGGATACCCTAAAATTGCCTGGGCAAGCCCCACCCTCTGGCGATAGCCCTTAGAAAGGTTCTTAATCAGACGGTTTTTCATATCCGTAATCTGGGTCATTTCCATGACCTCACCGATCTGCTTTGCCCGCTCCTTTTTGGGAACCTTCTTCAGCTCCGCCGCAAAGTCCAGATACTCCTGCACTGTCATTTCCGTGTATAGAGGCGGCAGCTCCGGCAGATACCCAATATTTCTCTTGGCCGCCTCCGGTTCCTTCTGAATATCCCTGCCATCTATGGTCACAGTGCCCTCCGTAGCCGCCAGATAACCTGTAAGAATATTCATTGTGGTGGTCTTTCCGGCGCCATTGGGCCCAAGAAAACCGTAAATCTGCCCCTTTTCTACCCGAAAAGAGAGGTGATCTACGGCTATATGATCGCCATATTTTTTTGTGAGATTTGATACTTCAATCATTTTCTGCCTCCCGGATGTAGTATTTCATGAAGAACATTCTAGGGGGTAATTGTCATGGAAAAGTGAAGCCTTTGTGAAAGTTTTGTGAACTGTCAGGGACATGGTACATTCCCCGGCCTCGGCGGTGAGGCACAAAAACAGCCGGGAAAAAGGAATTTCCCGGAAGATAAATTCCCCCTGGCCGGACTGGAATTCAAAGAGCACTCCGTCCACATACAAGGCTGCCTTCTTCTGGCTGCTGTAAACCGTAATGGAAAAATTGCCGTCCTTCTCCCGCCTTAGGCTCTCCAGACTGATGTAGACAAAGGGTTCTGTGCTCCAGCGGGCCTTATAGCGGTAAAAAAGCGCTGTTGGGATGCCTCCCTGTAAAAGCATATGGGCCTTTGCTTCCTCTCCTTTTCCAAGCACCCACACCACAAGTCCCAGCTCTTCGCAGAGCTCATAAAAGAAGGAGGGCTGCTTCCCCGGGCTTTCAATGCTTACCGTATTAGCTCCCATCTGCACAAAAAGAGAAAGCTCCTTTTGTGCTTCCTCTCTGGAGCAGGCTGCCTCATACCGCACCGTCTTACGGCAAAAGGGCTCCCCGTTGAGATACCAGCCTTTTCCCAAAACCTCCCGAAAGCTTCGAATGGGAAACCAAAAGGAAATTTTGTCCAGCACTCCCCTTTCCCCAGGTCCCACCAGAAAGATTTCCGCCCGGTAAAGATACGCATCCTCCGGTCCCCGCCATAGATGAGGATGCAGCAGCAAGGTTCGAAGCAGCTCTTCCTCCCCCACACACTGCCTTCCCTCCAAAACCAGCATATCCTTTTTGTCATAGACCAGAATCCTGAAAAACGCTCCCGGCACTTCCTCTGTCACACAAAGCTTCCATTCCAATATGGCCTTCCCCGGCTCCAGGGTACAATAAACCTCTGCGCCTGCTCCAGGCGCTTTTTTGTCAAAACCCATTTTCTTTTTCCTGCTTTCTTACAAGGATTCCCTGTTTCTCTTTTCCCGCAAGGCGGCGGCGTTTTCCTCCACCTCCTTTTTCCCAAGAGGATACCAAAACTGCATGATCAGAAAAATCAAAAGATAGCAGATTCCCGGTATCAGAGTTGCCACTGAATAGATTCTGTCTGAAACCTCCGCAGTCTGGGCCGGAGCCTCGGACACATAGCCGATGGCCGTCAGGGCAAAGCCGCCCACACCGCCCGCCAGAGCCTGCCCCAGCTTCCTTGCAAAGGAATACACCGCATACACAGTGCCGTCCTCCCGCTTTCCGGTGGCCACCTCCTGATAATCAATAATATCTGTGATAAAAGCCCAGGTAATCATGTTAAACAGCCCCGTACCCAGCATTCCGAAAAATACCAGCAAGGTAAATACCGGGATGCTCCTGATGCGCAAAAAGAAAATCAACAGATAAACGATGCCCGCCAAGAGCATGCCAAAGGCTCCCGCCTCCTTTTTTCCGTAGTTTGTGGTGATTTTGGAGATAAAAGGGGCAAGCAGAAGCATTCCTCCGATGCTGACCAGATTCAGCACGGACACTGCCCTGGCGTTTTTGAAATAATCTAAAAATAAATAATTGTTCATGGTCTGTGCCAGTAAAGTGGCAAGCAAAAGAATCAACGCGGAACACACCACCGCCAAAAGAGGCCTGTTTTTTGCCAGACTTTTCAAAAGGGCTCCTATCCCCTCTTTTTTCTCTTCCTCCTTTTTGGCAAAGGTCACCCTCTCCCTGCACAGCATGTAGCAGAGCACATAACAGATCACGGAAAGCACTCCGAATATCACCGCAGTGAGAGTGAACCTCACGGGAATCACAATCTGGTTTCCTGCATCATCCGTCTCATAGATAAACAAAGGAACCAGCACCCCGATGACCAGACTGGCAAGGCTGGCTCCCAGACTGCGGTAGGTGGAAAGAGAGGCTCTCTCCCCCGCATCCGCACTGATCACTGAGGCCATGGAGCCGTAAGGTATATTGATGGCGGTATAGCAGAAGCTGCTCCACAAAAGATAAGTGATTACCACATATGTCATTTTTGCGCCGTAGGGCCAATCCCGGACCACATACACATACATAATGGTGCTGGCCACAGCTACGGGAACGCACATTCTCCGGATCCAGGGGCGGAACCGCCCATCCTTTGCCGGCTCCATGGTATCCACAATCCGTCCCATGGTCACATCGGTGAAGGCGTCCACCACCCTGGCAGCCAAAAACAAAAGTCCCACCGCAAAGCCGCTCAGTCCCAGCACCTTGGTATAAAATACCATGAGATAGCTGCTGGCAAAGATAAAGCTGAAGTCATTTCCAAAATCGCCGAAAAGATAGCCCAATTTATCCCGAAGTCCGAAAGGACGCTTGTTTTCCATGATTTCCTCCGTTCTCAAAGCTGAAGCAAATATTTTTCATCAGCTTTACTGTTCCCTTTCCCTCAAAAATTATTCTGAACAAACAGTATAAAACAGTTGACAACAGTTATATGCTGTTATATACTGTTTGTACAAAGGAGTGGCGCCATGAATTTAATTATTAATAATTCCTCCATGCAGCCCATCTATGAGCAGATTGTTTCACAGATCAAGCAGATGATTCTGCAGGGAGATCTGAAGGAACAACAGCCCCTTGCTTCCGTCCGTACCCTGGCAAAGGATTTAAAGGTCAGTGCCCTGACCGTAAAAAAAGCCTATGATGCTCTGGAGGAGGAAGGCTTCATCATCACCGTGCACGGAAAGGGAAGCTTTGTGGCCTGCAATGGCCAGGGTCTGATGGAGGAGGAAAGAAAGAAGGAAGTGGAAAGGGATCTGGAGGCTGCTGTCCGTAAGGGGAAAGCCTATGGAATGAGCGGCAGTGAGCTTACGGAATTGTTCCATCTCATTTTGGAGGATCAGGAAGTATGATTTCTTTTGAAAATGTAAAAAAGACCTACGGAAATTTTACCATGCACTGCACCATGGAGGTGAAGCCAGGCCGTATCACCGGACTGATCGGGCCAAACGGCGCCGGAAAGACCACCGCCTTTAAGGCTGTACTGAATTTAATTTCTATCGACAGCGGAACCCTGACGGTATTGGGAAAGCCCTCCGGCCAGCTGACTGCCCAGGACATGGAAAAAATAGGGGCGGTGCTTTCCGACTCAGGCTTTTGCGGATACCTGACCGTGGGAGACCTGATTCCAGTCCTGAAAAATTTCTATGAGGAGTTTTCCGTGCAGAATTTTCAGGAAAACTGCCAGAAGCTGGGACTGCCGCTGGACAAAAAAATAAAGGAGTTTTCCTCCGGCACGAAGGCCAAGCTGAAGGTACTGGCAGCCATATCCCACAACCCACAGCTTTTGATTTTAGATGAGCCCACCGCCGGACTGGACGTACTGGCAAGAGACAGCCTCCTGCAAATGCTCAGAGAATATATGGAGCAGGAGGACCGCTCCATTTTGATCAGCTCCCATATTTCCAGCGATCTGGAGGGACTGTGCGATGATGTGTATCTGATTGATCAGGGGAAAATTCTCCTGCATGAGGAGACGGATGTGCTGTTAAGCGATTACGCCATTTTGAAGGTGACGCCGGAGCAATACGCTTCTTTAGACCAGTCCCATCTTCTGCGCAGATCAAGGGAGGCTTACGGCTTCTGCCTTCTGACGGATCAAAAGCAGTTTTATCTGAAAAAATATCCCTCTCTTGTGATAGAACGGGGCGGCATTGACGAAGTGATTACTATGATGATTCGAGGTGAAAAATTATGAAGGGTTTGAAGGGTTTATTGATTAAGGACTATAAACTAGTAAAGAATCAAAAACAATTTCTGCTGATGATACTCTGCTTCTGTGTGTTGTTTCTGGTCATTTACAAGGACTCCCTGTTCGTCATCAGCTACGCCGCTATCTTATTTACCATATTGGCCATAAGCACCCTGTCCTATGACGAATACGAAAACGGGATGTCCTTTCTCTTTACGCTGCCTTTTGGCCGCAATACCTATGTGGTGGAAAAATATCTGTTTGGCATGCTGGGGACAGTGCTGGCAGTCCTGTTTTCCTCCGCCCTGGAAATGGTATCCATGCTGGTAAGAGGCGTCCCCATTCCGCTAAAGGAGCTTTCCCTGAACGCCCTTGCAAGCCTGCTTCTTTCCCTTTTGGTTTTATCCGTGTCCATTCCCGTACATTTAAAATTTGGCGTGGAAAGAAGCCGTGTGGCCCTTCTTCTTACCTTCGGCATCCTGTTCGCAGCAGGCTATGGCGCTGTATATCTCTGTGGAAGGCTGGGTCTGGATACAGCGGCCCTTCTGGAGCAGGTTCTTCATGCAGGGCTTCCGGTTCTGGGAATCTGTGTGCTTATTCTCTGCGGGGTTTTCATGGCTCTCTCCTGCCTCATTTCCACCCATATTTTAAAGAGGCGGCAGTTTTAGG
Source organism: Acetatifactor sp. (assembly GCF_982438285.1). NCBI lineage: Bacteria > Bacillati > Bacillota > Clostridia > Lachnospirales > Lachnospiraceae > Acetatifactor > Acetatifactor sp. The sequence continues at coordinate 8,517 of NZ_CEWDFQ010000088.1, forward strand.
CAGGCTATTCATAGAGCTGCCCGTCGATGATCCTTACGATTCTTTTGGCTGATTGGGCCACCCCCAGATCATGTGTGATCATGACGATGGTATTGCCCATTTCATTCAGCTCCCCAAACAGCTTAAGCACGTCCCTGCCGCTGTTTTGATCCAGGGCTCCGGTGGGCTCATCTGCCAGCAGAATGGCAGGCTTTCCCACCAGGGCCCTTGCGATGGAAACTCTCTGCTTCTGGCCTCCCGACAGCTCGCTTGGTCTGTGCCCAATCCTGTGATCCAGTCCCAAAAGCTTTATGGTGTTCTCGCACTGCTCCTGTGCTTCCTTATGATTCATTCCCCGCATCAGTAGAGGCATAATGATATTCTGCATCACATTGTAGGTGGGAATCAGCTGATAGTTTTGAAAAATAAAACCGATTTTACGGTTTCTCACCTCTGTGAGAGCCTCCTCGTCTGTCTCATGAATGGCCATTCCATCCAGATAATATTCTCCGCTGTCCATCACATCCATACAGCCGATAATGTTCATCAGCGTGGTCTTACCAGAACCGGAGGGGCCCAAAATAGCCACATATTCCCCCTTTTCCACTGAAAAATTGATATTCTTCAAGATAGGAAGCTTTTCCTCCCCCAGCATATATCCCTTATTGATCGCCTTCATTGCAATCATGCTCATATTTTTCCTCCCTTTTGCGCCGCCCTTTGTTTCCTGCTTTTGTGGCTTTGGCAGATATCCTACAAAATATAAACCCTTACAATGACAACGTCCTCCCCGTCCGCCTGCGTAATCAGGGCAACATTGTCCCCCGCAGCCAGTCTGGAAAAGGTTGTAACGGTGCCCAATCTTGTAACCACCTCTGTGCCCACGGGAATCAGCGCCGTCTGCTCCTGCTGCTGGGCCTCTTCCTGTTGGTCCTCTTCCTGCTGCCCGGTTTCCTCCCCAGTCTCTCTGTAGGTGATCTCATTTCCCTTCACGCCTGTAAGGGTAGCATATACGATCTCCTGTCCGGACTGGGCTGTCACCTCCACGGCTGTCTGTTCAGGCTGTATTTCCATCTTTCTTCCCCAGCCTATATACCAGGCCGCCCCAATCAAAAGCGCTGCGGCGGCCACCGCTGCCAGCCTCCTTTTTCTGCGGTTTTTCTGGCGCTTTTTCTCACGGGCCAGACGCTCCTGTTCCCTGATAATGGTTTTCTCGTCCATAAGATACCCCCTTTATTCCTGATTCAGCGCCACCACAGGAACCAGACGGGACGCCTTGTAGGCTGGATAAAACCCAAAAATACTTCCTGTGAGCACGCCAAACAATAAGGACAGTACGGCTCCGCTTAAGGAAAGAGACACTCTCACGGAAAAGCTCTCCACAAGAGGCGTGATTCCCAGGGAAAGCAGCACTCCCACCACTGCGCCGATCAGGCTGATACAGCTTGCCTCCAGCAGAAATTCCAAAAGAATGTCCTTTCGTGAGCAGCCCAGTGCCTTCAGGATACCAATTTCATTGGTTCTTTCCTTTACGGATACAAAAAGCACGTTCATAATGCCGATACCGCCCACCACAAAAACAATCACCGCCATGGAAATCAAAAGAAGGGTTAAGGTCTCATTGGATGCGGACGCTGCCTCCATCTTGCTTCCTGCGTCGGAAATGGTAAACTCCGCATTGGGATAGCTGTCCGCCAGAACCGTTTCTATGTTGGTGATAACGGTTTCCACCTGATTTACATCCTCTGCAATCACTGTGATGGCAGGACTGATATTATCC
>NZ_CEWDFQ010000089.1:0-10206 GCF_982438285.1 Acetatifactor sp.
CATTATAATCCGGGAGCGGACAGGCAGGAGGAGCTTCTGAAAAAGATCATATCCTGTGTTGTCATTTTGGCCTCCTGCATTATTTTTTCTAAATGGTATGATAAATTCACCTCCCTGCCGGTGGAGCTGTTTCAAAACAGGCATCTGATCTGGAAGCTTGCAAAAAATGACTTTAAAAAGCGTTACGCAGGCTCCTATCTGGGAGCGGTGTGGGCCATGGCCCAGCCTGTGGTGACAGTGCTGATGTATTATGTGGTGTTTGATAAAATATTTGGCAGCAGCGGCCCCGTGCTTCGAAGCGGCGTGGAGGTTCCCTTTGTGCTGTTTCTGACAGCGGGCCTGGTGCCCTGGTTTTATTTCAGCGAGGCATTGAACAATGGCACCAATGCGCTTTTGGAATACAATTATCTGGTGAAGAAGGTGGTGTTTAAGATCAGCATCCTTCCGATCATCAAGGTGATTGCAGCTACCTTCATCCATGTGTTCTTTGTGGGAATTCTTTTGATTGTGGCAATCGCCTATGGCTATTATCCAAGCGTGTACACGCTGCAGCTGTTCTACTACAGTGCCTGTCTGTTTATTTTTGTTCTGGCTTTAAGCTATACAACCTGTGCAGTTGTGGTCTTTTTCAAGGATTTGTCCCAGATTATCAACATTGCCCTGCAGATCGGCATGTGGGCCACCCCGATTTTATGGGATATTAACTCTATTCATCAGGACTGGGTGCAGGTTTTGAAGCTGAATCCTCTTGTGTACATCGTAAATGGCTACCGCAGCGCCATCTATGAAAGGGAATGGTTTTTCCAGGATTTCTTCTCCACCATGTATTTTTGGATTGTGACAGTGGTACTGTTTGGAATAGGAGCCCTGGTGTTTAAGCGGCTCAAGGTACACTTTGCAGATGTGCTGTAGCTTTGTGGTTTGGAAGAGGCTTGATGACGGATATGGGAAATTTTTCTAAAAAGCTGAAAAAAATTTTTTTCTGGAAGCCCTCTGTGAGGCTGACTGCCGTTTTCGCTTTGCTTGCACTGGCGCTTTTGCTGGTGCCCTTGGTGCGCATTTCCTTTTATGCGGTGCCTTGGTATGATGATTACAATTATGGAAGCTTTGCCAAAGCGTGGATGGAAATGACAGATTCCCCCTGGGGGGCCTTAAAGGGCGCCCTTTCCTGTGTGAAAACCCAGTGGTATGCCTGGCAGGGAACCTATTCCTCCATTTTTTTTATGGCACTGATGCCGGGCATATGGGGAGAGGACAAGTATTTTCTAGGGCCTTTATTTCTCTTTGCCCTGCTGCTTACCGGAATCTTTGTCCTGGTAAAGGTTCTGGTGATGGATGTGGCAGGAGGTGACGGGGCCTCCTGTGTGGTTCTGCAGTCAGTGACTGCGGCGATGGTGATTGTGCTGATCTATTCCTCCCAGGCCGGGTTTTTCTGGTATAACGCGGGAATTCATTATGTGGGGATGCACGCCTTTTGCATGCTGTTTACCGCGTGCGTGATCAAGCTTCTTCTGGTTTCGGGAAGGCTTAAGCGGATTGCCCTTGTGATCTTAAGTATGCTTCTGGCGCTTCTTGTGGCGGGCAGCAACTATGTGACAGCCTTGCAGGGAGGCCTCTTGCTGTTAAGTGTTGGCGCCGCAGGAATTTTTTGGTATAAAAAGCCTAAGCGGACTCTTCTTTTACTGCCGGCTGTCTGTGTATATGCGGTGGGATTCTACAAAAATGCAGCCGCTCCGGGCAATCAAGTCAGGGCCCGCAGCTATGTGGGCTGGGGGCTTTCTCCTCTGTCCGCTGTGCGGCATTCCTTTCTGGAGGCCTTTGGCCATATGTGGGAGTTTACAGGCTTTATCACCCTTGCGGTTATGGTTCTGCTTCTGCCGGTGATCTGGCAGATGGTAAAAAAATGCAGGATTTCCTTTCATCTGCCGGGGCTGGTGGCAGCCTGGTCCCTTTGCCTGTATGCCACCGGATTTACGTCCAGTCTGTACTCGCTTGGCCATGCGGGGCTTTCCAGAACGTTAAATGCGGTGAAGATCACCTGGCAGCTTCTTTTGCTTTTCAATGAGGTATATTTTCTCGGGTGGCTTTCGGGCTGTCTGGAAAAAAGAAAGAAGGGATTTGGCAGCCTTCCCTGTTGGTGGTTTTATCCCATCTTAGGAGCGGTTATGCTGGTAATTTTTTCCGTTTCACCGAATCAGGCGGGAAATTATTCTTCTTTTGGGGCCTATTATTATGTGCATACGGGAGAGGCCTACAATTTTTATCAGGAATATCGAAAGCGGGTGGAAATCCTAAAGAGCAGTGAACCAGATGTGGTGCTTTCTCCCTATCGTTACAGGCCGTGGCTGCTGTGCATGGGGGATTTATCCGACGACCCGGACAACGAGACGAACCGGGCCGTGGCGAACTGGTATGGAAAAGCCTCCGTTGTGGTGAAGGATACAGAGGAGTGAATGAATGGAACAGAATGTTGCCATAGAGGTCAGGGATGTCAAAAAAATATATAAGCTGTATGACAAGCCCCAGGACCGGATGAAGGAAGCCTTTGGCTTTGGGAAAAAGAAGATTCACAAGCTGCACTATGCCCTAAACGGTGTGAGCCTTAACATTTACAGAGGGGAGACCGTGGGGATTATCGGCACCAACGGCTCCGGAAAATCTACCATCCTGAAAATCATTACCGGGGTGTTAAACCCTACCCAGGGAAAGGTGCAGGTAAACGGGCGGATATCGGCCCTTCTGGAGCTGGGGGCCGGGTTTAACATGGAGTATAACGGTATTGAAAACGTGTACTTAAACGGCACCATGATGGGATTTTCCGAGAAGGAAATTGATGAGAAGCTTCCGGGAATACTGGAATTTGCAGATATCGGGGATTATGTCTATCAGCCGGTGAAAACCTATTCCAGCGGAATGTTCGTGCGGCTTGCCTTTGCGGTGGCTATCAACATCGACCCGGAGATACTGATCGTGGACGAGGCTCTTTCCGTGGGGGATGTATTTTTCCAGGCCAAGTGCTACCACAAGTTTGAAGAATTTAAGGAGATGGGCAAGACCATCGTGTTTGTAAGCCATGATTTAAGCAGCATCAGCAAGTACTGTGACAGGGTATTTCTCCTGAACAAGGGAAATCTTTTAGGAGAGGGTTCTCCAAAGAAGATGATTGACGCTTATAAGCGTGTGCTTGTGGGCCAGTATGAGGCGGTGGAGAAAAATCAGGAGCTTTTGGAGGATGACGATGTAAGGAGGGCGGCCCAGGCTGCTTCCAAGGGAGAAAATCCCCATCTGCTGGAATATGGCACAAAGCAGGCCGAAATTGTGGAATACTATATTACAGACGACCAGGGTGTGCGGACAACGGCTGTGATTAAGGGAACGGTGTTTACGCTGCACATGAAGGTAAAATTTAGGGATACGATCCCGGCGCCCATTTTTGCTTTTTCTTTTAAGAATGTTACGGGCACGGAGATCACCGGCACCAATTCCATGATCGAGAAGTCCTTTTTAGACAGTGTGGAGGCGGGAGCGGTGAAGGAGATCTCCTTTACCCAGAAAATGAGCCTGCAGGGAGGGGAGTATCTCTTGTCCCTGGGGGTGACCGGGTACAATAAGGATGTCTTTGAGGTCTATCACAGACTGTATGACGCCCTGAATGTGACAGTGGTATCCGATAAGAACACGGTGGGCTTTTATGATATGGATTCACAGGTAACGGTAACGGACAGTGAGGAGTAGGAAGAGGATTTGAGTTTGGAAAAGACAGAACAGATTGGAAGGATTACATTGGATTACAGCAGATATACAGGGGAGGACCTGTACTGCGACGGCGCAGTGGAGGATGAGCTGCTCTCCATTGTGCAGAATTTCCCGCCTGAGGAATATGGGGCGAAGATTGAGGAGAAAAAGAGCTGGCCGATTCTCTACCATCTTTCTCCTCTGCGGGAGAATATTGTGGACTGGCTCCCAATGGATGAGAATGCCAAGGTGCTGGAGGTGGGAAGCGGCTGCGGCGCCGTCACCGGAGCCCTTGCCCGCAAATGCGGTCATGTGACCTGTGTGGATTTGTCAAAAAAGCGAAGTCTGATCAACGCATACCGGCATAAGGAATGTGAAAACGTCACCATCCATGTGGGGAATTTTAAGGATATAGAGCCAGACCTGCCGGGGGATTATGATTATATCTTTCTGATCGGAGTGTTTGAATACGGACAAAGCTATATGGGAACGGAAACGCCCTACGAGGATTTTCTGCGGATTCTTATGCCTCATCTGGCACCAGGGGGCAGGATTGTCATTGCCATAGAGAATAAATATGGGCTTAAATATTTTGCGGGCTGCAGGGAGGACCATCTGGGAACCTATTTTTCCGGCATTGAAAATTATTCCCAGGGCGGCGGGGTGCGCACCTTCAGCAGACGGGGACTAGAGCGGATTTTTAGACGCTGCGGCGTAAAGGAGGCTCATTTTTACTATCCCTATCCCGACTATAAATTCATGACCGCTCTCTACAGTGACGCATATCTGCCGGGCAAGGGAGAGCTGTGCAATAATCTGCGTAATTTTGACAGAGACAGGATGCTGCTGTTTCAGGAGAAGGACGCCTTTGACGGCATTGTGGAGGATGGACTGTTTTCCGTGTTTTCCAATTCTTATGAGGTAGTGATCGGTCCGGAGATCTCTGTGAAATATGTAAAATATTCCAATGACCGGGCGCCGGAGTATGCTGTAAAAACCCAGATCAGCCGCAGCAGCAAGGGAGAGAAGGCAGTGCGGAAGTATCCCTTAAGCCCAAAGGCAGAGGAGCATGTGCGGGGAATGGCGGCGGCCTGTGAAAGCCTGACGAAACGCTATGAGAGCGGAAGACTTTCCATCAATGAATGTACTCTGAAGGAGGATGGGGAGCTTTGCGCGGAATTTGCCTTTGTGGACGGGGTGCCGCTCTCAGAGCATATGGACAAATATCTGGAGCGGGACGACCTGGAGGGCTTTTATGAATGCTTTTCGGAATATCTGGATCGGATCGGCTACCACAGCGAATATCCGGTGTCGGATTTTGATCTGGTATTTTCCAATATACTGGTAAATGGGGATACTTGGACGCTGATCGACTATGAGTGGACCTTTGGGAAGCCAATTCCTGCCAGAGAGCTGGCCTTCCGGGCTGTGTACTGCTATCTTTTAGAGGATAAAAGGAGGGAAAAGCTGGATATATCCAGAGTCCTGCAGCTGCTTCACATCACAGAGGAGGAGGCGGAGGACTTAAAGCGTCAGGAAATGGATTTCCAGAGCTTTGTCACAGGAAAGCGCGCTTCTATGGCCAAGCTGCGGGAGCTGATGGGACGGCGCATCATGGTTCCCCAGAAGTGGATCGACCGGTATCAGGATTCAGAAGCAGTAAACCGGGTACAGATATATGAAGATAAGGGAACAGGCTATCGCGAGGAGGATTCCTACTTCGTGAGAGAGGCCTATCAGGGAGAAAACCTGATCGAGTTTTCCATCCCGGTAAGCGGAGATGTGAAGATGCTGCGCATCGATCCGGCTATGGATTACTGTATGGTTAAGATTATTGGCATGACCTTTAACGGGCAGCGGGTGCCCTTAGAGCGCCGGGGGGTGCTTACTGTCAACGGACGGATTGCAAAGCCGGCGGACAGGGAGGATAAGGATCAGGGACCATGTATTGTATTTCCCACCACCGATCCCAATATCAACATTCGAGTAAGCGCTCTGGGAACCGGGGAGGAGAATCTGCTTTCCGTGCGTATGGAGATTGTGCGGCTTTCCGGGCAGATGGCCTCTGATCTGGCGGGGGCAGTAAAGCGGCTGCTATAGTCCGGGGCAAAGGAGCAAGGATTTGAGCATAAAGAGTCTGGCAAAGAATATGCTGACAAAACGGGAAAATAACAAATATGAGCGTCTCCTGGCAAAAAGGCGTATGACCTATGAGCAGTGGTGTGAAGGGCAGACATTTTCTTCTCCGGAGATCTCAGGGGAAGGGTCTCCCTTTGTGCTTTTTTGCTCAGAAGAAGGGGCGCCGGATAAAGGTGCAGATGCTCTCCTTGGGGCGTATTTTAAAAGCCATCCAGAGGCGCAGGTGCTTTACGGCGACGAGGATGTGTGGGAGGCACCTCCCGGGGGGCTCAGGCACAGTCCCTGGTTCAAGCCGGACTGGTCTCCGGATTTGTTTGATAGTCTTTTTTATTTCGGAGGCCTGACTGCCGTGCGAAGAAGGCTTTATGAGCAGGCGGCAGCCCTTTGCGGAGAGCCGGTGGATGAGAGGACGCTTGTCAAAACCTGCGTGGAGCTGGCGGAAGGCTATGAAAGAGGCTGCAGGTCCATAGCACATATTCCCCGGATACTGTTTCACTGGAAGAGCAGGGAGGCTATGGAGAAGTGCCAAAAGGAGCCTGATACGGCCAGAAAGGAAGACGCGCTCCACGCGGCAGACACAGCAGGCACAACAGACGAAAAGCCCTTTGTTTCCGCGGTGATCTGCTCCAAGGATCATCCCCAGCTCCTTGGACGCTGCCTGAAGGCCCTGGAAAGGGCGGGGACGGGGACCAGGCTGGAAGTGATTGTGGTGGACAACGGCAGCAGTGCTGAGAACAGGCGGCATCTGGAGCAGATGCTTTCAGAGCATATCTACCTGTATCAGTCCATGGAATTTGATTTTTCCAGCATGTGCAACCTGGGGGCAAAAAGGGCAAGGGGAAAATTTCTGCTTTTTTTAAATGACGACGTGGAGCTGTGCGGGGAGGACTGCCTCAGGCAAATGGCGCTCAGCGCAGGAAAGCCTTATGCGGGCGCGGTGGGAATCAAGCTGTATTACCCTGATTCGGTGCGTATCCAGCATGCGGGCATCGTCAACCTTCCCATGGGTCCGGTGCACAAGCTGCAGTTTCTTGAGGATACGCAGTCCTACTACTTTGACTGGAACAAAAGACCTGTGAACGTGCTGGCGGTGACGGCGGCCTGTCTGATGGTGGAACGGGAAAAATTCTGCCTGGCGGGAGGATTTTCTCCCCGGCTTAAGGTGGCCTTCAACGATGTGGAGCTTTGCTTTAAGCTCTGGGAGCTGGGGTATTTTAATGTGTGCCGAAACGATTTATATGCTTATCATCACGAATCCTTAAGCCGGGGGGACGATGAGACAAAGGAAAAGCTGAACCGGCTCCTGAAGGAGCGGGCGCTTTTGTACGAAATGCACCCGGCGCTTTCGGGGGAGGACCCCTTCTATTCCGTTCATTTAAGCCGCCAGGGATTAGATACCCGCATCCGCCCCGCCTTTGAGACTGCAGGAAATAAGCTGCAGGAGGAAAGGGGAGCGGTGAGAAGGGCAAGGCTTGGGGGCTTTCGTGAGGATCCCTGCCTGCTTTTTCGGGTAGAATCCTGCGAACAGGGGATTCTTCAGGGCTACGGCGTGGTGCTGGGGGATGACAATTCCTGCTATGAGAGATATCTTTTGTTTGAGGATCAGAAGGGAGCCTTGTTTTTCCAAAAGACGAAGGGACAGTACAGACCGGATCTTGTGGAAAATATGCCGGATCAGAACCGGGTAGGCCTGTGCGGCTTCTGGCTTAAGGTTTCCAAAGAAAATCTACCCCGGGGGACCTACCGGGTTGGAATGGCGGCAAAAAATACAGTCACAGGAACCAAATTGCTTTGGTGGAGTCTTCGCACGATAGAGATAGGGGAAGGCGGAGAAAATAGATAAAGGAAGGCATGGAATGGAATATGTCAGATGCAGAAAACAAAATGTCAGGGGAAGCAAACCAGGGGGAGGACTCTTACAGAGAGGCCTATGAGAGAGAGCATTTAAAATGCGCGGACTTGGCTGCCCGGATTGCCGATCTGGAGTCCAGATGCGAGGAGCTTAACTGGAAGATAGACCGCATTCAGAAGAATCCTTTGTGGAAGGCCAGCAAGCCTGCAAGGAAAGCAGTGCACTGGGTCATCCGGCAAAAGGACAGGCTGTCCAACTGCGGAGGCCCTAAAGGAGTGCTTCTCAAGCTGGATTATAAGAAAAGAGAAAAAAAGGCTATGCGCCAATTCGGCACGGAGAGCTTTCCGGATCAGGCCCAGGCGGCAAAAGAGAGGGAAACGGTTTTCCCCAGAATGATAAAATTCAGCATTTTGGTGCCGTTGTACAATACCCCCAGAGAATTTCTGACCCAGATGCTGGATTCTGTGATGAACCAGACCTACACAAACTGGGAGCTGTGCCTGGCGGACGGCTCCGACGGGGACCATTCCTATGTGGGGGAGGTCTGCCTGGAATACAAAAAACAGGCCCAGGAAAAGAAGCTTGGAACCATTGTGTACAGCAAGCTGCCAAAGAACGAAGGCATCGCCGGAAATACCAACGCCTGTCTGAAGCTGGCCACAGGAGAATATATCGGCCTGTTTGACCACGATGACATCCTCCATCCTTCTGTGCTTTATGAATATGCAAAGGCAGTGAACGAACAGGGAGCGGACTATCTGTACTGCGATGAGACCACCTTCAAGAGCGGCGACATTAATAAGATGCTCACCATGCACTTTAAGCCGGATTATGCGCCGGACAATCTGAGAGCCAACAATTATATCTGCCATTTCAGCGTCTTTGCCAGAAAGCTCTTGGATGGAAATGAATTGTTCCGCTCCAAGTTTGACGGCAGCCAGGACCACGATATGATTTTAAGACTTACCGACAATGCAAAAAAAATTGTCCATGTGCCCAGGCTGATGTATTATTGGAGGAGCCATTCTGGCAGCGTGGCCTCTGGGATTGAGGCAAAGCCCTACGCTATAGAGGCGGCAAAGGGAGCTGTGGCGGAGCACTTGAGAAAGCACGGTTTTTCCCATTTTCAGATCATCAGCACCAGGGCCTTTGAAACCATTTTCCGCATACGCTATCAGATTATCGGCAGTCCCAGGATATCTATTGTGATTGCCAACAAGGATCATGTGGCAGATTTAAGGAGATGCGTAAGCTCCATTTTGGAAAAATCTACCTATGATAATTATGAGATTATCATTGTGGAAAACAACAGCAGGGAGAATGAGACCTGGGAGTATTACAGTGAGCTCTTGGGGTATCCTTATCTGGAGACTGCAAAAAAGATGACGGTGTGCGGCCGGGACGGCGGCATACTGCATAGGGAAAAGAATGCGCAGACTGCAGACACACCCCAGATCAGTGTGGTGGTCTACAGCGGAGAATTCAACTATTCTGCAGTGAATAATCTGGGTGTCTCTTATGCGGAGGGGGATTATATTCTTTTGTTGAATAATGATACGGAGGTTATTACTGTCAACTGGATGGAGGAGCTGCTCATGTATGCCCAGCGTCAGGATGTGGGGGCTGTAGGGGCAAAGCTTTATTATGGCGACAAGACCATACAGCATGCGGGAGTGGTCATCGGTCTGGGAGCCCACAGGACTGCGGGACATACCCATTACAAGCAGCACCGGCAGAATCTGGGGTATATGGGACGGCTCTGCTATGCCCAGGATGTGTCTGCGGTGACGGGAGCCTGCCTGCTGGTAAAGAAGAGCCTGTATCAGGAGGCTGGAGGTCTGGATGAGGGCTTTGCCGTATCTTTAAACGACGTAGATTTTTGCCTGAAGCTGCGGCAGAAGGGACTTTTGAACGTTTTTACACCCTTTGCAGAGCTGTTTCACTATGAGTCCGTCTCCAGAGGGCTTGACGACACCGGAGAGAGAGCCGCGCGCTACGACAGAGAGTCTGAAAGATTCCGGGAAAAATGGAAGGAGGTTCTGGCAAAAGGAGACCCCTACTACAATCCCAACTTTTCTCTGGACCGCAGTGATTTTTCCCTGAAAGTGAAGGATGCGTAAAATCCTGTGGATAAATAGGGATGGATGTGATAAAATATTCCGTAGAAAGAAGAGGAGGATACGCAAATGAGTTATATGGATGAATTCAACTTCTGGCTGGAGGACGACTACTTTGATCAGGATACCAAAAACGAGCTTTTGGCGATCCGGGATAACGAGAAGGAAATCGAGGAAAGGTTTTACAAGGAGCTTGAATTTGGCACCGGAGGGCTGCGGGGCATCATCGGCGCAGGGACAAACCGCATGAACCTGTACACGGTGAGAAAGGCGACCCAGGGTCTGGCAAACTATATTCTGAAGCAGGGAACTGGCGAGAAGGGCGTTGCCATCGCCTATGACTCCCGCCGGATGTCGCCGGAG
>NZ_CEWDFQ010000090.1:0-10196 GCF_982438285.1 Acetatifactor sp.
GTATTTTAACTCATAATCAAGAATTTCTCTTTCCGTATCCGAAAGGGCCGGTTCGGGGGAAATCACCGCCACCTCAGAGCTGGTTCCCCCGGTTCCTTCCTCGCTGCCATCCCCACAGCCTGTAAGCATGGCCGCAAGAACCGTTCCCGCAAGCAATCCATAGATTAGTTTTTTCCTCATCTCCTCATCCTTTCCTATCTGAAAAAGGTTAACCTGTTTCCACTGTTCCTTTCTCCTGCTGTTGCTCACCCCGCGGCGTCTCCGTCGCTGATAAGCTGTTTCAAAAACAAATCTGCATCAGAGCCCTGGGGATAGGTTCCCATCTGCAAAAGCTGCTGTGCCAGAGAATAAATACTCCTTGCCACCACAGGGCCATAAAGAGTAATCTGCGCCCCATCCTTTTCCAGCACAATATAGCCTCTAAAGGCATACTCCACCTTATATTGGTTGGCAGGCAGCCCCACCAGCACCGAGGTAAAGTGATATCTTCCTCCAGTGGTGGCATAAATCTTATCCTCCAGACCGCCGCTTGCGTTGGTGCCATAGGACATGCCGCTTAACACCTTCTCCCCTCCCTTGATCATGGGATAGGAGGCTCTGTTGGCGTTGTTCATCACGAGAGTGCCATATTCCTTCAGCTTGTAACCATTCACACCCCCTGACGTGAGCGCTGCTCTTACATCCGTAGAAATACCGGTCTTAAAGCGGATGCCGGAATTTCCTGTAATGCGGATGGAAAATCCGTGGTAGGTCAAAAGATCCGCCAGTCCCGGCTGAGCCGCAGCCGTATAGGCGTTATTGGCATAGCTTAAGGTCCATATATACATCCCCACAGGCACCCCTGACTCGTTATAGCGGTAAACCACCGCCGTTTTTGCGCCGGTATTCGGCGCCTTCACCACATATTTCCCATTCTGGGCCTGAGCCGTATAGGCAACGCCGTCCAGATACACTGTGGTATCACTATACCCTGCCGGATACTCCAGAATCACATCCGTAGAGGCCGTTGGCATGGGGCTTGCACCTGCCGGCATATTCTCATAGACGGGAATTTTAAACACAAAGGTGTTTTCCAGCGAATTTGCGCTTGCATAAAGGTTCTTCATGCTCTTTCCCTCGCTGGCAGGGGCAGAAATATTCTGCATATATTGATGGGTATACAGGGCATAATAGCCATTAGGGTTTACATTATATTTCTGGAGATACAAAGTATCCTGCCCTCTCTTAATATAGTTGGCGGAGATCACGTCCGCCCCTCCCAAAATGGAAAAATAGGCATTATACCAGTTTTTCTCCTTGGCATATTTCAAGCCGTTTTCAATAACCTGGGTAGTGGTGGTTCCCGTTGCCCCCACATTGAAATAATTATAATATCCCTCATACCCCGGATAGGTTCCCGAAATCAGGCCGGATGTGCCCTGTCCCTGCTCCTGGTACACTCTGGCCGCCAGATGAAAAGGGCTCACCTCTCTGCCCTCCTCCGCTCCGATGGCCCAGAAGATATGAGCAAAGGTCATACTGGTTCCCGGCGCATTTTTGCTGCTGTTCATAAAAGTATTATTCAAAAAGGTTTCCACAGCAGCCTCCGTGTGATAGGTTTTATTATAGGTCAAAAGCTCAAACTGGAACACCCCATCCTCTGTGAGAGCATTTCTGGGATCCATATAGTATTCCAGAATTTCCTCAGTGGCATAAAACCAGTTTCCATCGTCGTAGGCCCCCGCCTTGGTATAGTCCGGAAAGGTTTTATACACAAGGCTTCTCCCTCCCTGAAGCTGATTGTAAATCACAGTGTCCCAGTCAAGACCCGTGTTCATTTTCACAAAGGTCCAGTTGGGATGCTTTTGCTTCAAAGCGGTAAGGGCTGCCTGATAGCTTGCGGGAAACTGGTCGATGTCCGCATACCTCTGGGTTCCGTCCACAGAGTAGGCAACCACATTTGCCGCGGGATTCATTCCGTAGCTTGCTTCCCACTCCAGAAATTTTTCATCGGAGCACGCCAGAAAGGATCGGGGAATATATCCCTGATACTCATTTGTTCCGTACAGCAGGCTTACATACTCCCAGACCTCGTAATTGTCGTCCACAAATACGTCCTTGATCTCCACCATCTGTCCGCTGGGTACGGTTACCAGTACCTCCGCGTCATAGGAAGCCTGCACACGCACAGGATATTCATCGCTCAGATACACCAACGCCATGATATCCCTCTCTTGTACAATTTCTTGAAGCGCCCCTCTGGCCTCCTCAACCCAGACAGCGGTTTCCTCATCCAAAGCATGGGCTTCATAGGTGAATGCACCGGCCGAAAACAAACCAGCCATTAAGCATATGGTACCTAACAACAATAAAAATTTTTTCATGAAGTCACTCCTTTGTACCTGTTAACGCCTCCATGCCGTATCATAACACAGAAATTCCTGTTGTCTACTGGAAATATCTGTGTCGCAGAAGGATTTTGTCGAAAAAGAATCATCCAAATAGAAATTTAAAAACCTCAATTCCCACACATTCTGCAAGATACCATCTGCTGTAACCGTTGATGCGGTAGCAGTAAAGGTATCTGTCCCGAATACGCCTTGCGGCCTCCTTTAAGCTTTTGCGGCTGCTTGCCCCGCCCAGATAAAAATCTGCCAGCACCCGGTCCACAGTGACAATTTTCCGTCCCTGGCGCACCATCTGCAGATAAAAGCCGTAATCGTCATGAATGCCCATATCCCGGAAGGGGTTCTCCTTATAAAGCCTGGCCCGCACAAAGGTGGTGGGATGATTCCAGTCCCTGGAGGTCTGAAATTTACGCAGTCTGGCTTTTTTTACAAAACTGCCGCCTCCTATCCGGTGTATTCGTATATTAGCAAACATCAAATCACATTTTTGGCTCTGAAAGGTCTCCACAGCGATTTCTACCGCCTCCGGCTGGTAAGTGTCCCCGCTGTTTAAAATCCCTATGAGTTCTCCTTCTGCCAGACGGATTCCCTTGTTCATGGCGTCGTAAATCCCCCCGTCCGGCTCGCTTATAATGTGATAGGAAATACCTTTTTTGGCAAATGCGTCCCGGTAAGTCTCAGCCTTCTCAACTGTCCCGTCACTGCTTTTCCCATCGATAATCCAATATTCCGCAGGCGCCTCCAGCTGTGCCAGCACAGATTCTATGGTAGCTCCTATACAGCTCTCACTGTTAAATGCAATGGTGATAATACTCACTGTCATTTCAAACACTCTTCCTTATGCTCTCTGAAAAGGAATATTTCCGATATCCCTTAGGTCCCTTATCAAGCCCCAGGTCAATAGTCAGGGAACCAAATGCCTTGCCTGCCATCCCCCCCGCTTTTCCAGGCAGAACCCGGGCCAGTCTCACAAAGGGATTCAACGCCCTGGTGAGCCGGATTTTCTTTCCCTTAGCAGTCCCGATTTCCTTTACCAGTTCAGCGGTGGACACATAGTCCTCGTTTTGTGGGAAAAAGATTCCCCCTTCCCCGCTCTCTGTCAAAAGGCGGATAAACTCCGCCAGATTTTCCACATAAATCATGCTCCGCCTGTTTTCAATGTTTGGAAAAAAGGGAAGCCTTTCTGCAAGCTTTACCAGCATGGGAAAATTCCCCCTGCTGCCCTTTCCGTAAACCATGGGAAGTCTCAGGATTGCCACATGAAAATCCTCTGTTTCCAATTCCTTTAGTCCCAGCTCCCCCTGGTATTTGCTGTCCCCGTAAAAGCTTGTGGGCGAAGGCTTTGTGTCCGCCGTAATGTGCACATCCCGGCAGGCCCTCCCACTCTCCCCATAGACAATCACGCTGCTTAAGTAAATAAACAAAGGAATCCCGGCCTGCCTTGCCCATTTTGCAGTCTCCACCGTAATGTCCCTGTTTACCCGGTAATAAAGAGCCTTGGTTTCCTCGGACACGCCGTTTATATCCGCATGGGCGATTCCCGCCACATGCAAAAGAGCGTCCCATTTTGATTCCCCGGCCGGCTTTGGGAAGCCCTCCCTCAAGGAAATCTTATCCACTTGGTAACGCTCTTGCCCCTCCCTCTTATTCCACTGCTTCAGATATGCCTCCACCGCATTCCCGATATAACTATGGACGCCGGTTATCAATAAATGTTTCATGCTGCTTCCTTTTTTAAGTAATCTCAATAAAAAATTTTGCTATTCCTCCCTTTATGTGAGGCACGCTTCCACACAGACACGCTTTCGCTCCGAGCTGACTGCAGCGGTACATAAGGCTGCAGAGGACACCGCCTAAGTACCGGCGGCCAGCAAGGGTCTGTTTAGGAAGCATGGCCCACCCAGAGGGAATCTGCCAAAATTACCAGTTTTACAATGATCTACAATGTTGATGGCAAAAGGTAGCTCTGTCACAAATAGTTAAAATTGTTTGCTCTCTGCAGGAGTCATAGTTGCCCTTGGAATTGAAAAATTTGCGTTGTGAGAAAAAATCCGCATGTTTGAGCGCAGCGAGTTCGGATTTTTTGGAACGAAATCAGCGGATTTTTCGATTCCTAGTGCAACTTGACTCCAAAGCCGCAAGCAATTTTAACTACTTGTGACTAAAAGGCTTTTTCTCCTCCTCAAGGCTTCCCGTGCCGCCCTCCACTACGCCCTCTCCCCGAAGCACCTTAAAGAAGGTGCCGAAGAAGCAGCGGCAGTCCATGAGAAAGCCCATCCGTTTCACATATTCCCCGTCCAGGGCCGCCTTCACCGGAATCTCCAGCTCATCCCTGCCGTTGATCTGTGCCCAGCCCGTAAGGCCGGGGCGCACATCGTTCGCTCCGTATTTATCCCGCTCAGCAATCAGGTCATATTGGTTCCACAGGGCGGGCCTGGGTCCCACCACAGCCATGTCCCCCTTTAAAATATTGATGATCTGGGGCAGCTCATCCAGGCTGGTTCTGCGCAGGAAGCGGCCCACCCGGGTGATATACTGCTGTGGGTTCTTCAAAAGATGGGTAGGCATATCCTTGGGCGTATCCACCCGCATGGTTCGGAATTTCAAGATCATAAAGTGGGTCTTATGGATTCCCACCCTTTTCTGGCGAAAAAGCACCGGTCCCTTGGAGTCCAGCTTTATGGCTGCTGTCAGCAAAAGAAACACCGGGGACAAGAGAATCATCCCCAAAAGAGCCATCATAAAATCCATTCCCCGCTTCAGCCTCGGATACATGAGCTTCCTCCTTATTCCTCATAATGATAGGTGGGCACGATTTCCCGCACCAAACGCCTGATATCGCTTTCCTCATCCAGGGAGGCCTGTCTGAGACGCTCCAGCTGTTTTTCAAACACATCCGCATCATACTCTATTGGTCGGCCGATATAGATCATCTTGTTTGCGGTCTCCTGAAGCCCCTCCTCGTTCATGAGAAGCTCCTCGTACATTTTTTCTCCCGGGCGCAGACCGATAAACTCGATCTTGATATCCTCCCCCACCCGGTAGCCGGAAAGCTTGATCAGGTTCTTTGCCAGATCCACAATCTTCATGGGCTCTCCCATATCCAGCACAAAGATTTCTCCCCCCTTGGCGTAAGCGCCCGCCTGAAGCACCAGGGACACGGCTTCGGGAATGGTCATAAAATAACGGATGATATCCGGGCTGGTAACAGTCACTGGGCCTCCCTGTTCAATCTGCTTTTTAAACAGCGGGATCACGCTGCCGTTGCTGCCCAAAACATTTCCGAACCGCACCGCCACATATTCCGTCTTTGAGCTGCGGTTTAAATTCTGAATGATCATCTCACAGATACGCTTGCTGGCTCCCATGATATTGGTAGGGTTCACCGCCTTGTCCGTGGAGATCAGCACAAAGCGCTTTGTCCCGTACCTATCCGCCGCCGTGGCCACCTTATAGGTGCCGAACACGTTATTTTTCACAGCCTCGTTGGGGCTGTCCTCCATAAGGGGCACATGCTTGTGGGCTGCCGCGTGATACACAATATCCGGCCGGTATCTCTTAAAGATCTCATTGACTCTGGCCGTATTCCTTACAGAACCGATAAGCACCACCATGTCAAGCCTTGGATATTTCTGCTTCAGTTCCTGCTGGATTTCGTAAACACTGTTCTCGTAAATATCAAAAATCACAAGCCTCTTGGGAGTATGCTGGGCAATCTGGCGGCACAGCTCGCTGCCGATGGAGCCGCCCCCTCCGGTGACCAGCACTACCTTGTCCTTTACATAGCCCATGATCTCCTCCACATTGACCTCAATGGGATCCCGGCCCAGCAGATCCTCAATCTGTACCTCCCGCAGCTTTGACACATTCACATCCCCGTTGATGATCTGATACATGCCGGGGAGAATGCGCAGCCTGCATCCTGTCTCCTTACAGATTTCCAGAATGGGCTTGAGCTTCTGTCTGCTGGCGGAAGGAATGGCGATTATGATCTCGTCAATATTGTACTTTTCCACGTTGTCCGGAATGGACTCCCGGCCGCCCACAATGGGCACCCCCCGCAGGTATTTCCCGTGGCACCCCGGATTGTCATCAATGGCGCAGGCCACGTGGATGCTCAGATAGCTGCTGCTTTCTATTTCCTTTAAGATAGCGTTTCCCGCAGCCCCTGCTCCTACAATCATGCAGTTGACCCGGGACTTCCCTCCAAAATGATGGAGTCTCCGGTTCTGGAGAATGCGCAGAATGCGGTAGCTGAAACGGACGCCGCAGGTGAGGATCATGAGAAAGAAGCCGTAAAAGAAGGGATAGCTGGTAGGCAGCCGCACGCCCTCTATCCAAAAGATAATGGGCTGCATAATAGAACAGATCACAACCGCAATGGCATTGTTCACAAGCTCTGTGTCAGAAGCATACCGCCACACACTGTTATAGAGCTTGAAAATGGCAAACACCACCGCCACGATCACCGCATTGTACCAGTAGGCGTCAAGCACCGCCACCCAGAATTCCCTGGGCACATCCATGAATTTGAAATCATAGCGCACATAGAGGCTTAACACCGAGGCCACCAGAATGGAGACCATATCGGACACCACCAAGAGCGCAATCCGCGTCACCGGTATCTTCAGAATACCTACCCTGATATCATTCAACCTTTTCATAATCGTTTCACCTTTTTGTGTATCCAGCGCACCGTCTTTGGAGCCGCCGCAAGAAGCGTCAGATAAGCCTTATTTTGGGGAGTGAGAAAGGGATTTGCCATTCCCTCCGCCCAATATCTTCTAAGATACCCCTTTATCCGGCCGTATTCCTGATTTTCCCCCCTCATTTCCGAAATCGGAATGTGAAGCATATAGTCCAGCCGCTGGTAAAGGCCGAAGCGTCTGGCCTGTTTGTAAAGAGCCGGATAATGTTTTTTTACCAGCTCCATCACCATGTCCGCATTGTCCACATTGTCGGAAAACACTCGGGAAAATCCGGTATTTCTTCTGGTATTGCTTCCCATTCTGCAAAAAACATGATATCCCCGCTCCGGCAGCGACACAATGCCGCCTATGTCCGGCAGCATCTCCACCAGCAGATGAAAATCCTCATTCAGCACACCCTCCGGAAAGCGGCGGCCCAAAAACACCTCTTTTTTTAAAAGCTTGGTGCAAAAGGAGCAGTCCCCTCTGTGCAAAAGCAGTTCCCGCAAGAAATCCTCCGGTTCTATGCACTCCGGCGAAGAAGGAGGAACACAGATATCAGGAAGTCTTTCTCCCTCCTGGGAAATCTCATCTCTGCCGATCTGGGCAGCCTTCACCCCGTATTTTCCAAGAGCCTCCTGCAAAAGTGCATACATATTATACTCTACATAGTCATCGCTGTCCACAAAACCCAGATATTCACCTCTGGCCTGTTCTATCCCAAGATTTCTGGCGGAGGAGGAGCCTCCGTTTTCCTTGTGGAACACCCGGATTCGTTCATCCTCTGCCCCCAGGCTGTCGCACAGCTGCCCGGTGCCGTCGTCGCTTCCGTCATCCACCAGAAGGATTTCCAGATTGGGATAGGTCTGTGCCTGCAGAGACGCCACACATCTGGGCAGATATTCTTTTACATTGTAAACCGGAACAATCACACTAATCAAGGGTTTTTCCATTGCTTTCTCCATTTCATCCGCCTCTCTGACAGCACAGGGGCAGGAGAACAGGGGCCTGTGAGAGGCGGCGTGAGGGAAATCTCCCCGGCTGCCTCCCCCTTCTCCAAAAAACCAAGTCTCACGCAAAGCCCCAAAAGCCGCCCGGCCGCTGTGGAAGCATTCCACTCCTGGGTAATGGTCTCTATGGCATTTGTGCCAAGCCTTCTGCACAGCTCCTTGTCCTGCAGAAGCCTCTCCACTGCGGCAAACAGCTCCTTTTTATGCCCATCCCGGTAAATCAGTCCATTTTTGCCCGGGCTGATCAAAAAGGGCACAGCTCCCGCCATATGACCGGCGGCCACCGCGCAGCCGCTGTTCATGGCCTCGTTTACCACAGCGCCCCAGCCCTCCATGCGGTCGCTGGTCATCAAATAGATCTGGGTCTGCTCCATAAGGCAGCGTATTTCCTCCGGCCTGCGATAGCCCAAAAGCCTGACCCGCTCTTTAAGCCCGTACTCCTCTATTCTTTCTCTCACAAGGGGCTCCAGCTCTCCGCCCCCCGCCAGCTCCATCTGAAAATCGTATCCCTTATCCCTCAGGTATCTGGCAGTCTCTATGGCAAGCTCAGGATGCTTCCAGTCAAGGAATCTTCCCGTCCATAGAATGCTGCCCTGCTTTTTTTCCGCCATCAGCTGATCCACCGCATACTCTCTGGTTTCCGGAAAATATCCCCAGCGAAGCAGCTTTCCTGGATAAGCCCTCACAATATGAAAATCCGAAGCTGCGTAAGCTCCGGCACAGAGCATATACACCGGCTGCCTGCGGTATCTTGTATGATCCTGATACTTTTTCAAAAGCCCTCTGGGGGACACCGCCTTCCACTGCCCGCTTTTATACAGCCGCTCGCTGTAGCGGATCACAGGCTTTCCCAAATCCAATCTCTCCCTTATGTAGCCCTCTTCGTCCGTGCCTCCAAAGAATACCACTTTGGCATCAGCAATCAGCCTTCTGCAGGCCTCCTCCTCATGGTAGTACAGTCTCAGGTAAGGAGCCTGGATGTCCTTACTCCATCCCATTCTCACCCGCTCCGCCTCCATGGGCTCGGTCTGGACAAAGGCAAAGTCTCCCTGCAAAAGCTCATACATGGCGTTGCAAAAGGGAATCTGATGATGATTCAGATAATTGGATACGAATACAAATTTCATCCCCGTGTCTGCGGCGCTCCTTTCTTTTTCTCCTGAATGTCTGCATATATCTCCGTCAGTTTCCGGTAATTTTTCTCTCTATCATGAGTTTTTTCTGCATGATCTCTTGCATTTTTACAGTACTGAAGCATTTTATCTGTGTCCGACCACATTTCCAGCACCGCCTCTGTAAGCCCTTTTACAATTTCTTCCAGTTCCGGCTCATGGCCGCCAAAAGAATTACATGTGTTATCAAAAGAATTTTCCTTTGTGCGGAAGCCCCGGTACAAAATCCCGTCCGTCCCCCCTCGGAAAACACTGGGAATTCCACCCACATCGGCGCTGACACAGGGCATTCCCAGGATCATGGCCTCTCCCAGGGAATTGGGAGAGTTTTCTATGGTGGAGCAGCAGACGAAAAGGCTGCTTTTTTGATAGCGTTCCTTCATTTCCGCTGCATTCAGCTTTCCCAGAAACTCTACGCAGTCCTTAAGCCCCCCTCTCTCTATCAGCTCCTGCAGATACCTTCCATAGGCGGAGATTTTCAGCTTTTCCTTAACCCCCCCTTCTCTCACAATACAGTTTCCTGCCACGGACACCTTCACCTGCGGATGCCTCTCTCTGATGGCAGGCAACGCCAGAAGCAGGTAATGCAGTCCCTTCACAGGATAGTCTCCCTGGCTTACAAAAATGGAAAAGGGAACGCATTCCTCCTTCTTCCAGCAGCCCTCATAAAAGGGCTCCCGCAGCGTTTCATTCATACTGTAGTAAACCGCATCAGGGTTCCATTCTTTGGCATAATGCCTGTCCCATGCGGTTCTTCCTGTGATATTTCCCGCAAGCCCAAGCGCCTCTGTCTCCATACGGCCTCTGGCCGCAAACTTCTCCTTCTGGCGCGGGATGCTGTCCCTTTTTAAGAAATCCCGCAGGGTAATGCGGCGAATCACCCTCCCCGGCATACTGGCAAAATAAGTGTTGGCATAAGCGGCGCACAGCCCCTGAATC
>NZ_CEWDFQ010000091.1:0-10007 GCF_982438285.1 Acetatifactor sp.
GCCTATGTGTCTTTAAAGTCTAAAAGGCTGGTGAACAGGGGATTTATGCGGGGACCCTTTCTGCCGCTGTACGGCTGCGGGGCAATTATGATGCTGGTGGTTTCCAAGCCCTTTCAGGAAAATTTGGTTTTGGTATATATTGCCGGCTGTCTGGGAGCAACGGTTCTGGAAGATGTGACTGGTGTGACAATGGAGGCGCTCTTTAAGGTTCGGTATTGGGATTATTCCAAAAATAAATTTAATTTTCAGGGACATATTTGTCTCGGCTCCTCACTGGCCTGGGGAGGGCTGACGATTCTTATGACAGAAGTGATCCATAAGCCCGTAGAGCGGCTGGTGCTGTCCATACCTGGCAGATATCTGGGAATTATAACGTTTTTGCTTTCGGTGTATATTTGTGCGGATTTTGCACTTTCCTTCAAGGCGGCTTTGGACCTGCGGGATATTTTGGTGCAGATGGAGAGGGCCAAGGAAGAAATGATGCGTATTCAGAAGCGTCTGGACGTGATTATTGCTCTGACGGAAGAGGATTGGTCCAGCCGTAAGAGTCAATTTGCGGACGGTCTGGCTCAGCGCAAGGGCGAGATCACAGAAGGAATCTCCATGCGGATGGAGGATGTGAAGGCCCAGATTGATGAGACATTGGAAAAATTGAAGAATCTGGCGCAGACAAAACCCAATGCGTATCTGGACAGCGTGAAGGAGGAAATTTTCGATCTGAAGGTGAAATATAAAAGCAGTCTGGATTATCGCAGCCGTCTTGGAAAGCTTAAGGACTTTTTCCAAAAGGGCCTGATTCGTTCCAATCCGACTATGAGCTCCGAGAAGTTTAAGGAAGCGCTGGAGGAATTGAAGAAAAATTCTCAAAAAAAGAGAAAATAAGGAGAGGGAAGCAAGCCAAGTTAAAGAAATCTTAAACACTTGGCTTGTTTTTTGTTAAGAAGCATTTTGGTAAAATCAAAAGCAGGAGGGTGAGAAATGTACAACATATTAATATGTGACGATGAGAAGGATATTGTAAATGCACTAAAAATTTATCTGCAGGATGAAAACTATCAGCTGTTTGAGGCCTTTGACGGAAAGCAGGCCTTGCGGGTGATCGAGGAGAATGAGATTCATCTGGTGCTTTTGGATATTATGATGCCTGAGCTTGACGGGATATCCGCAATGGTAAAAATACGGGAAAGAAGCAATGTTCCCATTATTCTGCTCACTGCAAAAAGTGAGGATACGGACAAGATTCTGGGACTGAATGTGGGGGCGGACGATTATGTAACAAAGCCCTTCAACCCTGTAGAGGTGGCTGCCAGAGTGAAATCCCAGCTGCGGCGTTATATGCAGCTGGGCAGTGGGAAAATAAGGACAGATATTCTCAAGGTTGGGGGCATTGAGCTGGATGATAAGGAAAAGCTGGTTACCCTGGACGGTGAGGAGGTTTCTCTTACGCCTACGGAGTATGAAATTTTAAAGCTTTTGATGGAGCATGCGGGACAGGTATTTTCCCCCAGGGAGATTTACACGAAAATCTGGAACGATCTGCCTTATGGCAGTGAAAACACAGTGGCGGTACATATCAGACACCTGCGGGAGAAACTGGAGATTAACCCCGCAGAGCCCAGATATTTGAAAGGTGGTATGGGGCCAGGGCTACAAATGTGAAAAGAAAGAATAAGAAGGGAAAACGGAGGCAATATGAGCAAGAGGAAAGGTGACAGGAGATTAACGGGAAGCACGGGAGTCAGAGTTGCGGCTTTTTTTCTGCTGGCAGTCAGCTTTGTTCTGGGACTGGCATCTGCAGCGGCAGCTTTGTGGATGTATGGGCCTAATTACGGCAGCAAGAAGGAGATGGTGGATGCGCTGATCTGGACAAGCGTGAGAGAGGATCTGGATGTGGCGGAGAGTTATTATCGCATGGCCCTGGAACAGGTTTCTCTTAGAAGGGAGGCTGAGGCCCTACAGGGAAACCTCAAAGAAAGCCTCTCTGGAATGCTGGAAGAAGATATGGGGGATTATTTCGCCGGCCGAAACAGCAGTGCAGAGCTGTATCTGGAAGGGGAGCTGGTGTGGAGCTGCTATGATGGCACAGATACGCCCTATGTCTACAATAGCCTGAATGTCATTCCAGCGGAATGGACCAGAGAAGATGTCCCGGAGACTGATGCAGACAGGGAAGCTGTGGAGGAGCCGGAATATGCGGAGTATGCTGTCTATCTCTATGTGGACCCGGAATTTCCCATAGGAGACGGTTATCAGGTCAGCGCACATAATGCGGATATACTCTATGAACTGCGGAGCGTCCTGCCGGGAATTGCGCTGCTTTGCATTGTGGTATTTTGCCTTTCCTTTATCTTTTTGATGTGCAGTGCGGGACATAAAAACGGGCGGGAAGGCGTGGGGCCTGGAGTGCTCACAGAGCTTCCCCTTGATCTTTTGACGGCGGCCTTTGGCTTTGTGGCTTTTCTGGGGCTTATACTTGTCTATTCCTTTATGAATTACTCCGTGGAAATGTTTGCGCTTTCCGTGCTGATTGTGGGAACGCTGGAGGTAGTGTGGTGTACTATTTTCTGTATGGAATTTGCCCTGCGTTTAAAGCTTGGAAAATTTTGGAGAAACACCATTGTCTACAGAGTGCTCCGGTTTTTTTTCCGGACAGTAAAAAAGCTTGTGGGAACTTTGGCCTGGCTGGCAGGGAAAATTCCCCTTGTACTGAACGTGGTGCTGGCCTTTGGCGCAATTTGTGTTGTGGAGCTTTTTGGGATTTTGGGCTTTGGCTTACGGTTACATCCGGGTATGCTGTGCTTTCTTTGGCTGCTGGAAAAAATTGTATTGTTTTTGGGAGTATTATATATTGCGCTGGTGTTTCAGAAGCTTTTGCAGGGAAGCAGAGCCATTGCCAGAGGGGATTTGTCTTATCATGTGGATACCTCCAGAATGATTCTGGATTTTAAGGAGCATGGGGAAAATCTGAACCGCATTGGAGAGGGGATCGGAAAAGCGGGGGAGGAACGCATGAAAAGCGAGCATTTGAAAACAGAGCTGATAACGAATGTTTCCCATGACCTGAAAACACCCTTGACTTCCATTATTAACTATGCGGATCTGATAGGCAGCGAGAGGCTGGAGAATGAGAAGGTGAAGGAGTACGCGGAGGTTTTGCTCCGCCAGTCAAGACGGCTGAAAAAGCTGCTGGAGGATCTTGTGGAGGCCTCCAAAGCCACCACAGGCAATCTTGAGGTGAATCTTACCCCCTGTGACATTGGAGTGATGCTTTCACAAGCGGTGGGAGAGTATGGTCAGCGTTTCGCAGAAAAGCAGCTGGAGCTGATTGTAAGACGGCCGGAGGAAGCGGTGCGCATTTTAGCCGACGGCAGACATCTTTGGAGAATCTTTGACAACCTGTTTAACAATATCTATAAGTATGCCCAGGAAAATTCCAGAGTGTATCTGAATGTGGAGTGTACGGGAGAAAACGCGGTCATTCTGTTCCGAAATATGTCCAAATATGCGCTGGAGCTTTCGCCCCAGGAGCTTGAGGAGCGATTTGTCAGGGGAGATAAATCGAGACATATGGAAGGAAACGGCCTTGGGCTTTCCATTGCCAAAAGTCTCACGGAGCTGCAGAAGGGATCAATGGAGATTGTGACGGATGGTGACTTGTTTAAAGTGATTCTGCGGTTTCCTCTGCTGCAAAACGAAAGCTGAAAAAGAGACCTGGCGGTAAGCTGTTTACCGCCAAAGTCTCTTTCGGTGAATGGGAGAGCGTCTACTTTGCAGATTCTGTGTATTTTTCTTCACAGTATTTGCAGCGGTAGACCTCCTTTTCTTCATCTGCAAGAATAAAAATGTGGGGAAGCCCCTGTTCTATGGACGTGATACATCTGGGATTGCGGCATTTGATCACATTTTTGATTTGCTTTGGAAGAGAAAGCTCTTCCTTGGAGACGATCTCACCGTTTTTGATAACATTGACTGTGATATTATGGTCAATAAAAGCCAGTACATCCAGATTCAGCTGGTTCAAATCACATTCTACCTTCAGGATATCCTTTTTGCCCATTTTATTGCTGCGGGCATTTTTGATAATGGCCACAGTGCAGTCGAGCTTATCCAGCTGTAAGTGCTCGTAAAGGCTTAAGCTTTTGCCGGCTTTGATGTGATCCAAGACAAAGCCCTCTTCGATTTTTCCAACATTTAGCATGATGTGCCTCCTTCCGGCAGGGGTTGAATATTTAACAGGGTCAAGATGAGAGCCATTCTTACATACACTCCGTACTGGGCCTGTTTAAAGTAAGCGGCTCTGGGGTCCTCATCTACCTCTACGGAGATTTCGTTGACCCGGGGGAGAGGATGGAGAATCAGCATGTCCTCTTTTGCCAGCTTCATTTTTTCCTCATTTAAGATATAAAAGTCTTTTAACCGCACATAATCCTCTTCATTAAAGAAACGCTCCTTTTGCACACGGGTCATATAGAGAAGATCAAGTCTGGGCATGACATCCTCCAGACGAATTACCTCTTCATAGGGGATGCCCTTTTCCTTCAGCATATCAGTGATATAATCCGGCACCTTAAGCTCCTCCGGGGAGATAAAAAGAAAGCGTATGCCACTGTAGCGCACCAGGGCATTGATCAGAGAGTGCACCGTACGTCCGAATTTCAGGTCTCCGCACAATCCGATGGTAAAGTCGTTTAAGCGTCCCTTTAGGCTTCGGATGGTCAGCAGATCGGTGAGGGTCTGGGTGGGGTGCTGGTGGCCGCCATCCCCGGCATTGATGACAGGGATAGTGGACTTCTCTGCGGCAACCATGGGAGCGCCCTCCTTGGGATGACGCATGGCGCAGATATCTGCATAGCAGGAAATGATGCGGATGGTGTCGGATACGCTCTCTCCTTTGGAAGCGGAGGAGGAGGCTGCATCGGAAAAACCAATGACCTGTCCGCCCAGCCTTGTCATAGCGGATTCGAAGCTTAAGCGCGTACGTGTACTGGGTTCATAGAAGCAGGTGGCCAGAATTTTTCCACTGCAGGCGTGGGCATATTTCTCTGGATGCTTTTCGATGTCGCCTGCCAGGTCAAATATCTTGTCCAGCTCCTCCTTTGTAAAATCAAGTGGACTCATCAGGTGTCTCATTTTAATCTCCATTCCTGCGCATTTTTCAGCGCATAATCAGTATTTGGGCTTTTTGCAGTCTGCCCAAGGGCGGTCTGCCGGACATGGAAAAGCCGAAGAGAAAATCTCTTCGACTGTTATTTGTTATTCTTGGAAGGATAACAGCTCCTCAACGCTCTTGCGTCTGGGAGCAGCAGGACTTTCTGCGGGATACCCGATGGGAATCAGAGCAATCAAATCTCTCTCCTCTGGAATATGTAAAAGAGCAGAAGCCTCCTCCTGATCGAAAATACCCATGATAACGGTTCCGAGGCCGTGATCGCAGGCAGCCAGACAAAAAGCTTCACTGGCAGCTCCGGCATCAAACATCTGCCAGGAATCACCGCGGTTTGTGGTATAAGAGCCGTCTCTCTCAAAGCCGCTGCGGCCCTTGATAATGGTAACTGCGATAACCATCGGCGCATTTTCCATGATCTCGCCATTTTTAGGATAACCGGAGGTGCATTTGGAAAGCTTCTGCTTCAGATCTCCCTCCACGGCAATATAGCGTACAATCTGTGTATGCTTCCAGCTGGGGGCATAGGAGGCAGTTTCTACGATCTGTGAAAGTATTTCATGGGATACAGGCTGATCGGTAAACTGGCGGATGCTTCTCCGTCCGGTAATACATTCTTTTGCAGTCATACGTTACCCTCCTTTACGTATTTTTATTATCATACCATTTCCAGCTTATACTTTCAATCGAAAGCGTAGAAAAAAATCGACAAATTTTTTGGCATTTTGAAAGAAAGGTTTTGCATAAAAAGATCATATCTACTATAATAAGTAGCATAAGAATTTTTCAGAGATTGTTGATGCGCGGGAAAGGAGCGGGAAGGGATAGGATATGATAGAATTCGTAGAAAGAAAGCGATGGCTTTTCTTAGGTCTGCCCTTTACCTTTACGAAGTATATCGTAAAAGAGGACATGATTACCATAGAGGCAGGCTTTTTGAAAAAGGTTGAGAACGATTGTTATATGTATAAGGTACAGGACGTGGAGCATACGGCCAGCCTGATTGAGCGTATATTTGGCATGGGGACTGTGGTCTGCTACACAGGGGACACCACCCATCCCAGATTGGTCCTTGAGCATATCCGCAATTCCAAGGCTTTGAAAGACTTTATTTTAAAACAGTCTGAGGAAGCAAGAATGAAAAGGCGCACGGTGAATATGCTGGATATCGGCTCCGGAGATGGGGACGAAGGGGAAATGCTGTAGCAAAAGAAAAGGGATGTCACGATTTACAGGACATACCGGAGATATAATTAATGAGAATTTGACAAGACGGGACCGTTATCGGTCCTGTCTTTTGCGGCGGAGGAGGTAAGCCCTTCAAACAAAAGTCCTGCAAGGAACCAAAAGGGCGCATAGTCCAGGCGGATCAGCCGTTTGATATTCCAGCGGCTGCGTCCATAATCCCAGGGACACAAGGTGCGGCGGCTTAAGAGGCTGCCGGTGATATATTCGGTGGAGAAAATCAGGCTCATATAGGTAAGCCCCCGGACCCAGACGGACTTTTTGGAAAGAAGCCTGCCCAAAGGAGCCAGAAAGGCAGCACAGCCGTATATGGGAAACATCCAGACGGAGGTGTTGCCCTGAAGCTTCATGTTCCGGCGGCGGAAGGAGTCAAGAGAGGTAAAAAGGATTTCCATGCACCAGCCGGTGATGCCGCAGCGTATAAAGTTGTGTAAGAAGGTTTTGAATGCTTTTTTCATGAAATAAAGTGTTTCCCGCTTTTGGAGAAATATACGAAGAACAATGAAAAAATCAGCAAAAGACCCGAAGAGAGGCGGTGTGGAATTTGACTTATAAAGAAGCCCTTTCTTATATGGAAGCCATTGGAGGATATGGGATTGTGCCGGGGCTCGACAGCATCAGAGCGCTTTGCGGACGGATAGGAAATCCTCAGGATACGCTGAGATTTATTCATGTGGCCGGCACCAACGGCAAAGGTTCGGTAACAGCCTATCTATCCACTATATTAAGGTGTGAGGGATACCGGGTGGGAAGCTATGTTTCCCCCGTGCTTTTTTCCTATCGGGAGCGTATTGCGGTAAACGGAAGGCCCATTACCCAAAAGGCGCTCTGCCAGGGGGTGGAGCTATTGCGTAACGCATGTGATGAAATGCAGAAGGAGGGAATGCCCCATCCTACCTCCTTTGAGGTGGAGACAGCTCTGGGATTTTGGTATTTTCAAAAGATGGAATGTGATTTGGTAGTGCTGGAGGCAGGAATGGGAGGGGGCATGGATGCCACCAATGTGATTCCGCCTCCTCTTGCAGCGGTTCTTACTCCCATCAGCATGGACCACATGAAATTTTTAGGGCGCACTTTGGGAGAGATAGCGGCACAGAAGGCCGGGATTATAAAAACCGGATGTTATGTAATTTCTGCAAGGCAGAAAGAGGAGGTTATGGAGGTCATTGCCCACATTGCCCAGGAAAAGCACTGTCCTCTGAGGACTGCCGATGTTGACACTGCCAGTCAGATACGATATGGTATAGAGAGGCAGCGTTTTGACTACGGAGGATATAGGAGGCTTGAGATATCCCTTGCAGGCAAATGTCAGATTGAAAATGCGGTTCTTGCAGTGGAAACGACAAAGGCTCTGGAAAAACAGGGCATCTGCGTGAAAGAAAAAGCGCTGCGCCAGGGACTTTTGCAGACCCTGTGGCCAGGGCGTTTTACTGTTGTGGCAAAAAAACCTTGGTTTATCGTGGATGGGGCTCACAACAAGGCGGGGGCAGAGCAGCTGGCACAGTCCTTAGCTCTTTATTTTCCCCAAAAAAGAATTATTTTTATTATAGGAGTGCTGAGGGATAAGGATTATACCGGGATGCTTGCGGTCACTTATCAATATGCGGATCAGATTATCACAGTGACGCCGCTGGAAAACGCAAGGGCATTGCCCGCCTATGATCTGGCTGTGGAAGCCTCTTTGGTGCACCCCAATGTGACTGCGGCGGACAGCCTGGAGGAGGCTGTGGAGATGAGCTATCTTCTGGCGGGGAGAGAGGATGTGATTCTTTCCTTCGGCTCTTTGTCCTATCTTGGCAGGATGATAAAGATTGTGGAAAAGCGTTCACAGAAAGGCAGTAAAAATGATAGATCATGAAAAAGTAAAAAAAGCAGTGGAGCTCCTTTTGGAGGGCATAGGCGAGGATGTGGAAAGAGAAGGGCTCCGCGAGACGCCGGA
This sequence comes from Acetatifactor sp., assembly GCF_982438285.1. Lineage (NCBI taxonomy): Bacteria > Bacillati > Bacillota > Clostridia > Lachnospirales > Lachnospiraceae > Acetatifactor > Acetatifactor sp. The sequence continues at coordinate 8,349 of NZ_CEWDFQ010000091.1, forward strand.
GAGAATTGCCCGTATGTATGAAGAGATATTTTCCGGAAGGGATGAGGATCCTGGCCAGCATTTATCCAAGGTCTTTTCTGTGGAACACAACGATATGGTTTTGGAAAAGGATATTGTGTTTTATTCCACCTGCGAGCATCATATGATGCCCTTTTTCGGAAAGGCTCATGTTGCCTATATCCCCAATAAAAAGGTGACGGGACTGAGCAAGCTTGCCAGGACTGTTGAGGTGTTCGCAAAGCGGCTGCAGATTCAGGAGCAGATGACGGCGCAGATTGCCGATGCAGTGATGGAACATCTAAGCCCCCAGGGAGTTATGGTGATGGTGGAGGCAGAGCATATGTGCATGACCATGCGGGGAGTAAAGAAGCCAGGCAGTAAAACGGTCAGCGTAGCGGTAAGAGGTGTCTTTGAGCAGGACGATACACTGCAGAACCGGTTTTTCCAGATGGTAAAGGCATAGGCTGAAGGAAACGGTGAGCGCATGGAGCAGGTGAATCACATGGATAGAATTGATAAAATAATAGAGCACCCTTTATTTTTGTATCATTTGCGTCAGAATCAGGCGGAAGAAGCCGAAAGGCGTTTCTGCCGCCATGATATGACGCATTTTTTAGATGTAGCCAGAATCGGAGTAATTATAAGCCTAGAGGAGGGCCTTGAGATTCCAAGAGACTGGATTTATGCGGCGGCACTTTTGCACGATATGGGGAAGCATATTCAATATGAGGATGGGACGCCCCATGAGCTTGCAAGTGGAAGGATTGCGCCCCAAATACTGCAGGACTGCGGCTATGATCAAGAAGAAACAACTGTTATTACACAAGCAATTTTGAAGCATAGAGAAAAAAGCACAGCCCAGGAAAAGAATTTGAGTGGAATTCTATATAGAGCAGACAAAGCCAGCAGACCTTGCTTTGCCTGTGAAGCGGAGCCGGACTGTAATTGGAAGGCAGATAAGAAAAACAAGAAAGTAAAATATTGAGCAGGGAATAGATGCTGTAGGGAGGCTTCAAAAATAATATGAAGATTGGAAATAGAGAATTTGATACGAAGAATCACACCTATATTATGGGAATTTTAAATGTGACGCCGGATTCCTTTTCAGACGGAGGAAAATGGAATAATCTGGATAAGGCCCTTGGCCGCGTGGAGGAAATGCTGTCTGAGGGAATGGACATTGTGGATATCGGAGGAGAGTCCACCAGGCCGGGATATACTATGATTACTGACCAGGAGGAGATTGAGAGAACAGCCCCTGTGATCGAGGCCATAAAGGCAAATTTTGACGTGCCTGTTTCCCTGGATACTTATAAAAGCCAGGTGGCTGCGGCAGGTATAGAGGCGGGGGCGGATTTGATCAATGATATCTGGGGACTGAAATTTGATGAAAAAATGGCAGATGTTATTGCAAAGAGCGGACTCCCGTGCTGCCTCATGCACAATAGAAATAACACAAGTTATGAAAATTTCATGTTCCAGGTGGCTGAGGAGCTGGCCCAGAGCATAGAGATTGCGCAGAAGGCCGGGATTGCAGATGAAAAAATTATTTTGGACCCGGGTGTAGGCTTTGGCAAGACCTATGAGCAGAATCTGGAGGTAATCCGTCGTCTGGAGGAGTTAAATGCCTTTGGCTACCCTCTTCTTTTGGGCTGCAGC